>JAEZBT010000313.1 GCA_023426865.1 Actinomycetes bacterium | reverse complement strand
CTGCCGCTCGTGCCCGCCCAGCCGCGCCGCCGCGGCACGCCGCCGCGCCACCTGGCCGACCTGTCGGCGCAGGAGCGGACGGCCGTCGTCGTCGAGCGGGGGGAGCCGGCGTTCCGGGCGACGCAGGTGGCCACGCACTACTTCGGCCACCTGACCGACGACCCGGACGAGATGACGGACCTGCCGCGCCGGCTCCGCGAGGAGCTCGTGCCGGCCCTCCTACCGACGCTCGTCACGCCCGTCCGCACGATCACGGCCGACGCCGGGACGACGGTGAAGACCCTCTGGGCGCTGCACGACGGCGTGAAGATCGAGTCGGTCCTCATGCGCTACCCCGACCGTGCGACGCTGTGCGTGTCCAGCCAGGCGGGCTGCGGCATGGCGTGCCCGTTCTGCGCGACCGGGCAGCTCGGGCTGACCCGCAACCTGTCGACGGCGGAGATCGTCGACCAGGTGCGCCGCGCCGCCCGCGCCCTGCGCGACGGCGAGGTCAGCGGCGGTCCCGGCCGGCTGTCGAACGTCGTCTTCATGGGGATGGGTGAGCCGCTCGCGAACTACCGGGCCGTCGTCGGCGCGGTACGCCGACTGATCGCGCCCACCCCGGACGGCCTGGGCCTGTCGGCGCGCGGCATCACGGTGTCGACCGTCGGCCTGGTGCCCGCCATCGACAAGCTCGCGGCGGAGGGGATGCCGGTTACCCTGGCCTTGTCGCTGCACGCGCCCGACGACGAGCTGCGTCGGGAGCTGGTGCCCATCACCACCCGGTGGAGCGTGGACGAGGCGCTCGACGCCGCGCACCGGTACTTCGAGCGGACCGGGCGGCGCGTGAGCATCGAGTACGCCCTGATCCGCGACATGAACGACCACGCGTGGCGGGCGCAGCTGCTGGCCCGCAAGCTCACCGAGCGGGGGCGCGGCTGGGCGCACGTGAACCCCATCCCGCTGAACCCGACGCCAGGTTCGGTCTGGACGGCGAGTGACCCGGCGGTCGCTGCGCGGTTCGTCTCCGAGCTCCGCGCGGCCGGGATCCCGACCACCGTGCGGGACACGCGCGGCAGCGACATCGACGGCGCCTGTGGGCAGCTCGCGGCGGAGGAGAGATGACGAAGACGAAGATGTTCCGCACGGTCGGTCGGCTGCGCTACGGCTACGACACCGACCAGGTCGACACGTTCTTCACGCACGCGCGCCGTGCGTACGAGGGGGACCACGGCGAGCCGTTGACCGGCACGGACGTGCGCCGCGCGGCGTTCGACGTCGTGCGCGGCGGCTACGTCACCTCGAGCGTCGACGCGGCGCTGGACCGGCTCGAGCGCGCGTTCTCCGCGCGGCAGCGGGCGGAGTTCGTCGGCGCCCACGGGCAGCAGGCGTGGATGGAGCACGTCGCGACGCAGGCCCGCACGCTGTACGAGCGCCTCCGGCGGCCCGACGGCGAGCGGTTCGCGCCGGCGCGGCGCGGCGAGCAGGCATACGCGGCTGAGGACGTCGACGCGCTGTGCCGTCGCCTCGTCGAGTACTTCGACAAGGGCACGCCGCTGACCTCGGGCGAGATCCGCCAGACGACGTTCGGGCGCGCCCACGGGCACGGCGGCTACGCGGAGGGCCCGGTCGACGCGTTCTGCGACCGCGCGGTGGAGGTGCTGCTCGGCGTCGAGTGACGCCGAGCCCCGTGCCTCAGCGGGCCGTCAGCTGGCCTCGTCCTCGGCGGGGATCTCCTCCTCGAGGATGATCTCCTGCACCTGGAGCAGGCGCCGCTCGATGTGCGCGACGTCGGTGAGCTCGACGTCGCTGGTCTCGCCCGCCGTCTGCACGATGAGCGTGCCGCAGCCGAGGATCCGGTCGAGCAGCGTGCGCCGGTAGCTCACGGCCTGGACCCGGTCGATCGGGATGTCGCGGCCCTCGCGGGAGAAGACGCCGCGCCGGCTGATGAGGCGCCTGGTCGTCAGGGTGTCCGACGACGCGAGCCAGATGGTGATCGGCCAGAGGCCGAACGCGACGCCGAGGAGCCCGGCCACCGCGATCACGACCCAGCGCGCCACGCCCTGGTCCTCGACGTCCGGGAGCCACTCGAGCAGCGTCACCGTGACCAGCCCGGCGAGCACGACGAGCAGCACCACCGGCCAGAAGATGTTCTTCCAGTGCGAGTGCGCGTGGAAGATGACGCGCTCACCGTTCGCCAGCATCGACTCCTTGACCATGGCCGCTGATCATGCCACCTCGGCCCGCCCGGCGTCCGCCACTCCCGCCAGGTGCGTCGAGGTGCGCCAGAATGCGCGGGTGACCACCCGCAGCGTCGTCGTCCTCGGCTCCACCGGCTCGATCGGGACGCAGGCCCTCGACGTGCTCGGCCGCAACCGCGACCGCTTCGCGGTGGCGGGCCTGTCGGCGGGGGGTGCGAACCCGCGTCTGGTGGCCGAGCAGGTCGTTGCCACGCAGGCGCCCGTCGTCGCCCTCGCCGACGCGGCGGCCGGGTCCGCCCTGCTGACGGCCCTCGGCGAGCTCGCGCCGGATCGCCCGGCCCCGGAGCTCCTCCTGGGCCCGGACGCCGCCACGGCGCTGGCAGGGTCCGGGGCGGACGTCGTGCTCAACGGGATCACGGGTGCCGTCGGGCTGGGCCCGACGCTCGCGGCGCTGGGCGCGGGGAGCACGCTCGCGCTGGCCAACAAGGAGTCCCTCGTCATCGGCGGTGCCCTCGTCACCGGTGCGCGCCGGTACCCCGACCAGGTCGTGCCCGTGGACTCGGAGCACTCCGCGATCTGGCAGTGCCTGCGCGCCGGGCACCGCTCCGACGTCCGGCGGCTGGTGCTCACCGCGTCCGGCGGCCCGTTCCGCGGGCGGCCGGCCGACGAGGTGAAGCGGGCGACGCCGGCGGAGGCGCTCGCGCACCCCACGTGGTCCATGGGGCCGGTGGTGACGGTCAACTCGGCGTCGCTGGTGAACAAGGGCCTCGAGCTCATCGAGGCGCACCTGCTGTTCGACGTGCCGGTCGCGGACATCGCCGTCGTCGTGCACCCGCAGTCGGTGGTGCACTCGATGGTCGAGTTCGTCGACGGTTCGACGATCGCGCAGGCCTCGCCCCCCGACATGCGCCTGCCGATCGCGCTGGGCCTGTCCTGGCCGGACCGCCTCGAGGCGGTCGCGCCCGCATGCGACTGGACGACGGCCGCGTCCTGGACGTTCGAGCCGCTCGACGAGGAGGCCTTCCCCGCCGTCCGGCTGGCGCGCGAGGCCGTCGCGGCGTCGGGCACGCACCCGGCGGTGTACAACGCGGCGAACGAGGAGTGCGTCGCGGCGTTCCTCGACGGGCGGATCGCGTTCGGCGACATCGTCGGCACCGTCGAACGGGTCCTGGCCCGGCACGACGGCGTCAGCGCGGACGCGCTCAGCCTGGACGCCGTCCTGGCCGCCGACGCGTGGGCCCGCGAGGCGGCGCGCGAGGTCCTCGACCGGCGCTGACCGGCGCTGACCGTCGCTGACAGTCGCTGACCGGCGCCCGGGCCGCGCCCGGCCCGCGTCGACCTGCGCTCAGGCCCGGCGGTACGTCGAGAGCTGCTTGCGCACCTTGAGGTAGACGAAGGTCTCCGTGCCGACGACGCCCGGCAGGGTCCGGATGCGGTCGTTGAGGATGCCGAGGAGCTGCTCGTCGTCCTCGCAGAGAACCTCGGTGAGGATGTCGAAGGCGCCGGCCGTGATCACGACGTAGACGACCTCGGGCATGGCGGCCAGGGCGTCGGCCACCCGCTGGAGGTCACCCTCGGCCCGGATGCCGATCATGGCCTGCCGGGTCAGGCCCACGCGGCGGGGGTCCGTCACGGCCACGATCTGCACGACGCCGGTCTCCACCAGGCGCTGCACCCGCTGGCGCACGGCCGTCTCCGACAGGCCGACCGCCTTGCCGATCGCCGCGTAGGCGCGCCGCCCGTCCCTCTGGAGCTCGGAGATGATCGCCTGGGAGATCTCGTCCAGCGGGGGCGTCGTCATGGGGTGATCCTGCTCGCCCGGTGCCGCCCTGGGCAAACACGAGTTCGCACGTCGTGGCGCGTCGTCGCGATCGGATGCACGTGGGGCGTCGTCGCCGGGGGAAGATGGGGGCCGGCTTGGTGCGCGGGGGAACCCGCCGGACGTGGAGGTGTCATGGCGTACGCCCTCGGGCTGCTCGTGCTCGTCGTCGGGCTGCTGGTCTCGATCGGACTGCACGAGCTCGGGCACATGATCCCGGCCAAGCGCTTCGGCGTCCGCGTGCCGCGGTACATGATCGGCTTCGGGCCGACGCTGTTCTCGTTCCGGCGCGGCGAGACCGAGTACGGGCTCAAGGCGATCCCGCTCGGCGGCTACGTGAAGATGGTCGGGATGCTGCCGCCTGCCAGTGCGGTGGGTGCCGAGGACGCCGAGCCGCGCGGCGCCATCGGGCAGATGGTCGTCGAGGCCCGTCAGGCGAGCGCCGAGGAGATCGAGCCGGGGGAGGAGCACCGGGCGTTCTACCGGCTCAGCACGCCCAAGAAGATCCTCGTCATGGCGGGCGGCACCCTGACGAACCTCGTCGTCGGGGCCCTGCTCATCGGTGGGGTCTACGTGATCCAGGGCGTCCCGGACGACACCGTCGTCGGCATGGTCGGGCAGTGTGTCCTGCCGGCCGACGCCGAGGGCGAGCGTGAGTGCACGGCGGCCGACCCCGCGAGCCCGGGCGACCTCGCGGGTCTCGAGGTCGGCGACAGGCTCGTGTCGTTCGACGGCCGGCCGATCGACGCCTGGACGGATTTCAGCGCGGCGGTGCGCGAGAGTGAGGGCTCGGACATCCCCCTCGTCGTCGAGCGGGACGGGGAACTCCTCACCCTCACCGTCGACCCCGTCGAGGCGGAGCGACCCGTCTGGAACGACGACGGCACCCCCCGGGAGTCCGACGGCGAGCTCGTCACCGAGACCGTCCGGTACGTGGGCGTGAGCCCGGCCTACGAGCCGCGCCCGCTGTCGCTGCTCGAGGCGGTCCCCGCCGTCGCGGAGGCGGTCTGGCTGAACATCCAGGAGATCGTCAAGCTGCCGTCGACGGTGGTCGAGATCGCCCGCGCCATCGGCGGCGACGGCGAGCGCGAGCCGGGAGTGGTCGGACTCGTCGGAGTGGCGCAGATCGCCGGCGAGTCGGCGAGCAACTCCGAGGCCAGCATCGGTGACCGTGTGGCCTGGATGGTCGGGATCCTCGGCGCGCTGAACATCGCCCTGTTCGTCTTCAACCTGATCCCGCTGCTGCCGCTCGACGGCGGGCACGTCGCAGGCGCGCTGTGGGAGGGCGCGAAGCGCCAGTGGGCCCGGGTGAACGGCCGCCCGCGACCCCGGCCTGCGGACATGGCGAAGATGATGCCGGTCGCGTACGGGGTCTTCGTGATCCTCGTCGCGCTGGGGCTGTTCCTCGTCGTCGCGGACGTGGTGGTCCCCGTCATCTGACGCGCAGGTCTGGTGAAGGTGGGTCGCGGCGGCGAGCGCTGCACCGGCGACGTCGGCGTGCCGGGGGATACTGGGGGCGTGAGCATCCCCATCAACCTCGGCATGCCCGCTGCGCCCTCGCCCGTGCTGGCCCCGCGGCGGCCCACGCGGCAGATCAGGGTCGGCAAGGTCCTCGTCGGCGGCGACGCGCCCGTGAGCGTGCAGTCGATGACGACGACGCTGACGTCGGACATCAACGCGACGCTGCAGCAGATCGCCGAGCTCACCGCGGCCGGCTGCGACATCGTGCGCGTGGCGGTGCCGAGCCAGGACGACGCGGACGCCCTTCCGGTCATCGCGAAGAAGTCGCAGATCCCGGTGATCGCCGACATCCACTTCCAACCGAAGTACGTGTTCGCGGCGATCGACGCCGGCTGCGCCGCCGTTCGCGTGAACCCCGGGAACATCCGCAAGTTCGACGACCAGGTGGGCGCCATCGCGCGCGCGGCGGCCGACGCCGGGGTCTCGCTGCGGATCGGCGTGAACGCCGGGTCCCTCGACCCTCGGCTCCTCGAGAAGTACGGCAAGGCGACGCCCGAGGCGCTCGTCGAGTCGGCCGTGTGGGAGGCGTCGCTCTTCGAGGAGCACGACTTCCACGACTTCAAGATCTCGGTCAAGCACAACGACCCCGTCGTCATGGTGCGGGCGTACGAGCTGCTGTCCGAGCGGGGGGACTGGCCGCTGCACCTCGGCGTCACCGAGGCCGGGCCGGCGTTC
>JAEZBT010000298.1 GCA_023426865.1 Actinomycetes bacterium | reverse complement strand
GGCCCGGACCCTCGACCTCGGTCACGGTCCTCGACCTCGGCGGCTCTGTCCGGTCAGGGCGCCAGCAGGGCGCGGATGCGCTTGGCGCTGACCGGGACCGGGGTGCCGAGCTGCTGGGCGAACAGCGAGACGCGCAGCTCCTCGATGAGCCACCTGGCCTGCCGCAGGCGGGCGTCGCGGGCGGCGTCGGGCGCGGCGGTGCGGGCGGCGGAGACAGCGTCGTCGTAGTGAGCCACGACGTCGGCCACCTGCCAGGCCAGCGACTCGTCACGGGCCAGGTTCTCCGCGGCCTTGGCCAGCCGGTGGCGGGCGGCGCGCAGGTACCGCACGAGCTGCGGCAGGCGCGCGGCACCGGCGTCGGCCACGAACCCGTCGTGCACCAGGCCGTCGATCTGGCCGCGGACGTCGTGCACCACCGACAGCATCGCGAGGCTCGTGGTCGCGCGCAGGGCCGCGTCGAGCTCGCGCGCGGCGGTCAGGACGCCGACGACGTCGCGCGCCACCGCGTACGCCCGGTCCTCCAGGGCGTCGCGCAGGTCGGCGCGCAGCGCCGCGTAGGTGTCGGCGGCGCGCAGGGCCGCCAGGTCGGTGCCGCGCTCGGCGGCGATGGCGTCGATCGCCGCCCGCTGCAGGTCGGCGACCAGGGCGTCCGTCGTCCGGTAGGGGCTCGTGGCGAGCGTGAGCGACTCCGCGCTGGTCCACCGCGTGGTGATCCGCCCGGTCGCGAGCCCGACCTCCCGCAGCAGCAGCTCCCGCACGCCGATCGCGTGCGCCGTCACCTGCTCGGCCTGCGTCGCCAGCACCCGCAGCGCCACCGCCCGCACGGCCGACTTCCCCTGCGCCCGCCCGACGACGAACGCCGGCCACGCCCGCACGGCCATCCCGGCAGCCGTCGTCTCGATCACATCGGGGATCCGCCCGTCAGGCAACTCCCCGGGCCAGGTGGTGAGGTCCGTCCGTTCGAGGGCCGGCAGCCCGTCCTTCCGCCCACCCCCACCGGAACGAGTGGTGACCCCACCAGCAGAGGCGACGGCTCGGGGGCGCCCGCCGGGGTTCGGCTCGGGCATGGCCGACGAAGGAGGCCCGGGCGGGGCGGGCGCCCCCGAGCCGTCGCCGGACCCAGCCGAAGGAGACGTGGCCGCCTCCCGCAGCGCCGACCGAACCGCCGACCGAACCGCCGACCGCACCGCATCCTCCGAACGCGCCGCGAGCCGCCTTTGCAGAACGACCAGGTCGTCCGCCTCGTCCACAACCGCCACGGCCCTCCCACGCTGCTCGACGGCGCGGAACCGCATCCTCAGGTGTGGCGGGAGACGAGAGGCGTCCCAGGCGTCGTCGGGCACCCCGACGTCGCGGACCGCCCGTGCCGCGCGCGAGAGCACCGCCGCGAACGACGGCGCCATGTCGCCGGCGCGGACGGCGTCCTCCCAGGCGGGCTCGTGGGCCGCGATCCACGCGACGAGCTCGCGGGCGGCGTCGGGCGCGGGGACCAGGGGCACGCGCAGCGCCTTGGGCAGCGCCCGGATGAGCGCGACCACCAGCTCCTCCTGGAGCCCGGGTACGAGCCGGTCGAAGCCTTCGGGCCGGACGCGCGGGAGCACGGACAGCGGGATGTCGACCATCACGCCGTCGTGGTCCGTGCCCGGGTCGTACTGGTAGCTGAGCGGTAGCTCGAGGTCGCCCTGCGGCCAGATCGACGGGAACGCATGCTCGTCGACGGCGACGTCGCCCACGAGCATCTCGAGGGAGAAGTCGAGCAGTCCGGGGTCCTCGCGTCGGACGGACTTCCACCAGGTGTCGAAGTGGCGGGCGGAGACGACGTCGGCCGGCAGGCGGTCGTCGTAGAAGTCGAAGAGGGCGTCCTCGTCGGCGACCAGGCCGCGGCGCCGGGCGCGGTTCTCGAGGTCCTCGGCCTCGGCGAGCAGCGAGCGGTTGTGCGCGAAGAACCCGTGGTGGGTGGTCCACTCGCCCTGCACGAGCGCGTGCCGGATGAAGAGCTCGCGCGCGTGCTCGGGGTCGACGCGGCTGTAGAGCACGCGGCGTCCGGCGACGATCGGCAGCCCGTAGAGCAGCACGCGCTCGGTCGCGACGGCGGCGCCCTGCTTCGCGGACCACGTGGGCTCGGAGTACGTGCGCTTGACCAGGTGCTCCGCGAGCTCCTCGGCCCACTCGGGCTGTACGCGGGCGACGTCGCGCGCCCAGAGCCGGGACGTCTCGACGAGCTCGCCCGCCATCACCCACGCAGGCGGCCGCTTGGCCAGCGCCGACCCGGGGAAGACGGCGAACCGCGCGCCCCGGGCCCCGAGGAACTCGTTGCGCCCCTGCTGACGACGCCCGTCCCGCGCGTCGCGCCCGCCGGTGGGGCCGCCGCGCGCGCCGACGCGGACCTCGGTCGCCTCCTGCATGCCCAGGTGCGAGAGCAGCCCGGCGAGGATCGACTGGTGGATCCGGTCGGCGTCCCACGCGTGCCGCAGCGGCTCGGCCTCGGCCTCGGCCTCGGCGACCCCCGTGTCCCCTGCTCCGCCGTCCCCCCCCCCGTGTGGAGCGTTCGTGCCGGGAGTGGAGCGTTTCCGCCCGACACGCGCGGGGTGTCGGTCGCTTTCGCTCCACTCGGAGGTGGAGGGGGCGGACGACGCCGTGCCCACCTTCGCCGGCGGGCGGACCGCGATGCCCAGGGGCTTGGCCAGCTCGCGGAGCTGCGCGACGACGTCCTGCCACTCCCGGACGCGCAGGTAGTTGATGAACTCCGCGCGGCACAGACGCCGGAACGCCGACCCCGACAGCTCGCGCTGCTGCACGCGCAGGTACGTCCACAGGTTGAGGTAGGTGAGGAAGTCCGACGTCGGGTCCGCGAAGCGGGCGTGCGCGGCGTCGGCCACCTCCCGCTGCTCGGCGGGGCGCTCGCGCGGGTCCTGGATGGACAGCGCCGCGGCGACGATCATCACCTCGCGCGCGCAGTCCCGGCGCCCGGCCTCGACGATCATCCGCGCGAGCCGCGGGTCGATCGGCAGCTGCGCGAGCGCACGCCCGACGTCGGTCAGCCGGCTCTTGCCGCCCGCCGTCGGCTCGAGCGCGTGCAGCTCGGTCAGGAGCTGGACGCCGTCGCGCACCGCACGCACGTCGGGCGGGTCGACGAAGGGGAAGCGGGCGACGTCGTCGGGCGTGGCGGCCACGCCCACCGCGACCATCTGCAGGATCACCGACGCGAGCGACGTCCGCAGGATCTCCGGCTCGGTGAACTCCGGGCGCGACTCGAAGTCCGTGCGCGAGTAGAGCCGGATCGCGATGCCGTCGGCCACACGTCCGCAGCGCCCCGAGCGCTGGTTCGCCGACGCCTGGCTGACCCGCTCGATCGGCAGGCGCTGCACCTTGGTCGCCTTGGACCAGCGGGAGATGCGCGCGGTGCCCGGGTCGACCACGTACCGCACCCCGGGCACGGTCAGGGACGTCTCGGCGACGTTCGTCGCGAGCACCACGCGGCGCAGGGCGTGCGGCTCGAACACCCGGTGCTGCTCGGCCGACGACAGCCGCGCGTACAGCGGCAGGATCTCGATCGCGCCGGGCGTCCGCGGGTCGGTCGCGCGCGGGCCGAGGTGCGTGCGCAGGGCGTCCTCGGCGTCGCGGATCTCCCGCTCGCCGGACAGGAACACGAGGATGTCGCCGGGCCCCTCGCGCGTGAGCTCGTCGACGGCCTCGCAGATGGCGGTCATGACGTCGCGCTCGTCACCGCCCGGCCGCGTTCGCGTGTCACGCATCGCCTGCTTGCCCTTGCGTGCGGGGCGCGGCGCGTCGACGTCGACGGTGTCCGACGCCTCGTCGGCGTCCGCCTCGTCGTCCGGGTCGTCGTCCGGGCCCAGGGGGCGGTAGCGGATCTCGACCGGGTACGTGCGGCCGGTGACCTCGACGACCGGCGCGGGGGTGAGCCGCGACGCCGAGGACGCCCTGCGCACGCACCTCGGCCCGCGCGCGACCGACCCGCGGACGCCCGGCGCGATCGAGATCCTGCCGCTGTACGCGCGGCTGTCGTCGGCCGAGCAGCACCGGGT
>JAEZBT010000246.1 GCA_023426865.1 Actinomycetes bacterium | reverse complement strand
CCCTCAGGACGCGTAGAGCCGCAGCGACAAGGGCTCGACGACGACGGGTGAGCCTGGTGCGAGCTCGGCCTCGCCGGCGGCGCCGACGAGGTCCGGGTGCTCCGCCGCGCTGTCCCAGGCCAGGCGCCAGGTGGTCGTTCCCGGGCGGAGCCCCGGCGCGACCACGAACTCGACGGGGTCCAGGGCCCCGTTGGCGATGAGCAGGGCGGCGCTGCCGTTCGGCGCGACCCGCACCATCTGCAGCGACCGCACGCCCGGGTCGTGCCAGGCGCCGTGGTCGAAGACGCCCCCACCCGCGCGGCGCCAGTCGAGGTCCGGGCGCTCGTCGCCGGCGGCGACCCGGGCCGGCGAGGGCCGGCCGGCGTAGAACGTCCAGGTGCGCAGGGCGGGGAGCTCGCGGCGCAGCTCGAACAGCCGCCGGGCGGTCGCCAGCAGGTTCCGGCCGTGCTCGTCCAGGTCCCAGTCCAGCCAGGACGTCTCGTTGTCCTGGCAGTACGCGTTGTTGTTGCCGCCCTGCGTGCGCCCGAGCTCGTCGCCCGCGGTGATCATCGGGGTACCGGCCGAGAACGCCAGGGTGCCGAGCAGGTTGCGCTGCGAGCGCCGGCGCAGCGGCAGGATCTCCACGCCGATGGCGGGGTCGCGGACCGGTCCGTCGATGCCGTGGCTCCACGACAGGTTGTTGTCCGAGCCGTCGAGGTTGCCCTCGCCGTTCGCCTCGTTGCGCTTGTGGTCGTACGTGACCAGGTCGGCGAGGGTGAAGCCGTCGTGCGCGGTCACGAAGTTCACGGAGGCCACCACGCCGCGGGACGCGGGCGGGTCGCCGAAGCCGAAGAGGTCCGCCGACCCCGACAGGCGGGTGGCGAGCTCGCGCACGCCGTGGGCCGGGCGGCCGCGGGCGCGGTGACCGGGGTCCGCCAGCCAGAAGGTGCGCACGCCGTCGCGGAAGCGGTCGTTCCACTCGGCCATCGGCTCGGGGAACGCACCGGTGCGCCAGCCGCCGGGGCCCAGGTCCCAGGGCTCGGCGACGAGCTTGCGGTCGCCGAGGACCGGGTCGGTCTGGAGGGCCACGAGGAACGGGTGCTGCGGCGTGAACCCCGCGTGGTCCCGGCCGAGGGTGACCGCCAGGTCGAAGCGGAACCCGTCGACGCCGACGTCCTGCGCCCAGTAGCGCAGCGAGTCCAGGGCCATCTGCACGACGCGCGGCCGGCGGAAGTCGAGCGTGTTCCCGCAGCCCGTCAGGTCGGCGAAGTGCGCGGGCGTCGCGCCGTGGTGGAGGTAGTAGACGGTGGGGTCCAGGCCCCGCCAGGACAGCTGCGGCCCGTCCGTGCCGCCCTCGCAGGTGTGGTTGTAGACGACGTCGAGCAGCACCTCGATGCCCGCGGCGTGCAGGAGCCGCACCATGCCCTTGACCTCGGCGAGCACGGCGTCCGGGCCGCCCTCCTGCGCCGCGGCGGTGGCGTATCCGGCGTGCGGGGCGAAGAAGCCGAGGGTGTTGTACCCCCAGTAGTTCGTCAGCCCCCGGGCCGTGAGGTGCGGCTCGCTCGCGATGGCGTGGATCGGCAGCAGCTCCAGCGTCGTGACGCCCAGCGCCCGCAGGTGCGCGACGGTCGCGGGGTGCGCGACGCCGGCGTACGTGCCGCGCAGCTCCTCGGGGACCCCCGGGAGGCGCTGGGTCAGCCCGCGCACGTGCGCCTCGTAGACGACCGTGTCCGGCCAGGGGACGTGCGGGCGCGGCACCGGGTCGCCGCCGAACGACTCGTCCACCACCACGCCGTGCGGCACGTGCGCCCGCGAGTCGGTGGGGTCGAGCTCCGGCCTGGTGCCGACGGTCCGCCAGGCGTCGTCGACGCGCTGGCCGTGCACCTCCTGGCCGAGCCGGACGTCCCCGACGATGCCGCGCGCGTACGGGTCCAGGAGGAGCTTGGCGGGGTTGTAGCGCAGCCCCGCGTCCGGGTCCCAGCGCCCGTGGGCGCGGAAGCCGTAGTGCTGGCCGGCCGCGACGCCCGGGACGTGGGCGTGCCAGACGCCGTGCAGGGGGCCCTCGAGGGAGACCCGCCGCTCGGTCCAGCCGTCGGCAGACGCCGGGTCGGGGTCGAGCAGGCACAGCTCGACCGCCTCCGCGTGCGACGCCAGGACCGCGACGTCGACGCCGTCGCCTGCCAGGCGGACGCCGAGCGGGGGGACGGGGCGGCCGGGGGTCACGAGCCAATTCTGGCCTACGCGTGCGACCGCTCACGCCCGGTACCCGCCGGGTCAACGTCGGAGCCGTCGCGGTAGCCTTCCGGGGGCCCCTCGACGGGCCGTGGGCACGGGCCGGAGGGGCCCGGCCAGGAGAGCTGAGGTGCGATGAGGATCGTCGTGTGCGTCAAGCACGTGCCCGACCTGCAGGCCGAGCGCCGGTTCACGGCCGACGGCCGCGTGGACCGCGAGGGCACCGACGGAGCCCTCAACGAGCTGGACGAGAACGCGGTCGAGGCGGCGCTGCGGCTGGTCGAGGCGCACGGTGGCGAGGTCACCGTGCTCACCATGGGCCCGGACGGGGCCGAGGACGCCGTACGGCGCGGCCTGCAGATGGGCGCCCATCGCGGCGTGCGCGTGACGGACGCGGCGCTGGCCGGGTCGGACGCGCTCGCCACGGCCGGGGTCCTCGCGGCGGCGGTCCGCCGCGTCGCACAGGACGGCCCGGTCGACCTGGTCGTCACCGGGATGGCGGCGCTGGACGGCCTGATGTCGGTCGTCCCGACGCTGCTCGCCGCGCACCTGGACCTCCCGCAGCTCACCCTCGCCGCCGAGCTCGAGGTCGACCCCGCGGGTGCCGGGACGGGCACCGTGCGCGTACGGCGCGACCTCGACCACGTCACCGAGCTCGTCGAGGCGCCCCTGCCCGCCCTCGTCAGCGTGACCGACCAGGCGAACGAGGCGCGCTACCCCGCCTTCGCGGGCATCATGGCCGCGCGCAAGGCGACGGTCGACGTCTGGTCGCTCGCCGACCTCGGGGTTCCCGCGGACACCGTGGGCGAGGCGGGCGCCCGCACCCGCGTGCTCGACGCGACCCCGCGACCGCCCCGCGAGCCCGTGGTGGTCACCGACACCGGCGACGGGGGCGTGCGACTCGCCGCCTTCCTCGCCGAGAACGGACTCCTGGCATGAGCGCCGTGCTGATCCTCGCCGAGCACCACGACGGCGTGCCCCGCGCCTCGGCGCTCGAGCTCCTCACCGCCGCACGCCCGCTCGGCGAGGTGCACGTCGCCTGGCTCGGCCGGGCGCCCGACGACGTCGCAGTCCTGGCCGCCCACGGCGCGGCGTACGTGC
>JAEZBT010000222.1 GCA_023426865.1 Actinomycetes bacterium | reverse complement strand
TGGGGGGCCGTGATCCGTGGCCGGCTGTCGGACGCGGCACCGGACGCACCGGGGCCGCTGGGCTCGCGGCGCACCCAGGTCCTGGCGACGCTGCGCACCGCGGACCGACCGCTGGGGGTGACCGAGGTCGCCGAGGCGACCGGGCTGCACACCAACACCGCCCGCTTCCACCTCGACGGGCTGGTCGCCGCAGGCCTGGCGCACCGCACGCTCGAGCCGCGCTCCACTCCGGGCCGTCGGCGCGTGGTCTACACGGCCCCGACCGCGGAGCCGGCGTCGCGCAGCTACGGGCTGCTGGCCGAGATGCTCACCGGCCTGGTCGCGACCATGAACGGCGGCGGCGAACCCGCCGTCGAGGCCGGACGCGCCTGGGGCCGGCACCTCGTCGAGCGCGGCCTCCCGTCGCAGCGACTCAGCGCCGACGACAGCCTCGCGCGGCTGGGGCGTCTCCTCGACGACGTCGGCTTCCAGCCGGAGGTGGCCCCCGACGACGCGGGCGCCACGATCGCCCTGCACCACTGCCCGTTCCGCGAGGTCGCCGCGGAGCACCAGGACGTCGTGTGCGCGATCCACCTGGGGCTCATGCAGGGGGCCCTCGCCGAGCTCGACGCGCCCTGGACCGCGACGGAGCTCCGACCCTTCGTCTCACCCCGGCTCTGCGTCGCACAGCTGCGCCCACCCCCCGACTGATACCCCTGGGGGTATACTCTCCCTGTGATCTCGACCGACCAGGGAGCCCCAGCCATGACCGACCAGCACCCCTCGCTCCTCGCCCGCCTCCGCGGCCTCGTCGGCAAGGGCGGCGACGGGCGTCTCGGTGCCAGCGTCTCCGCCACCCGGGCGCTGGAGCTGGTCGGCGACGGCGCCGCCCTCGTGGACGTCCGCGAGCGGAACGAGTGGCGCACCGGCCACGCGCCGCAGGCCGTGCACGCCCCGCTCGCCGACATCGACCGCGCTACGCGGCGCCTGCGCAAGGACCGGCCCGTCCTCGTCGTCTGCGCGAGCGGCATGCGCTCACGCACGGGCGCCAAGCACCTGCGTTCCCTCGGCTTCGACGCCGCGAGCATCTCCGGCGGCATGGCGGCGTGGCAGCGGGCCGGTGGCCCGGTCCGACGGTGACCGGGGCGCCCGTGACACAGGTCGAGCCGCTGACGACGCCCACGACGCGCCCACCCACCCGACGGCGTGCCGCCGCGACCGTCGCGCTCACGCCCGTCGTCTTCCTCCTCGCCGCCTCGGCCGGCGGCGGGTGGTCACCGGCACCCGTTCCCTGGCTCGTCGTCGTGGCGGTGACGGCCGTCGTCGGCGCCGCAACCCTGTCCACGTACCTGCCCGGCCGGGGCGAGGGAGTGCGGGGCGCCCTCGGGTGCGCCCCGTGCGCGGCCATGCCCGCGATGACGGTGGCGGCCGCGATCGCCCTCGTCGCATCTGCCCCGCACACCCTCGGTATCGCGCTGGTGGCGCTGGCCGTCACCCTCGCCGGCCTCGCCCGCCGGCGCAGCGACGCGGGGCAGGCCTGCCCGACGGCATGACGGCCGTCCTGCTCAGGACGCGCCGCCCACCAGCGGCTGCAGGAGCTCGCGCACGGAGGCGGCCGTCGGCACGCGCCCGGAGAGGACGACCTCCTCGTCGACGACCAGGCCGGGCGTGCGCATGATGCCGTAGGCGGCGATCTCTGCGTAGTCCGTGACCTTCTCGATCTCGGCGTCGATGCCGAGGGCCGCGACGGCCTCGCGGGTGGCCTTCTCGAGGTTGACGCAGTTCGCGCAGCCGGGGCCGAGGACCTTGATCTTCACGGTAGCTCCCTTCGGTGGGTGGGTCACAGGACGGCGTTGAAGAAGTAGCCGACGGCGACGATCCCGAGGGCGACGGCGCCGAAGAAGATCGCGAGCAGCGGCGGCTTGAGCACGCGGCGGAGCATGACCGCCTCGGGCACGGACAGCGCGATCGCGCTCATGGTGAAGGCCATGACGGTGCCCAGCGGCATGCCCTTGGTCCACAGGGCCTCGGCGATCGGCACCACCCCGGCACCGTTGACGTACAGCGGCATGCCGGCCAGCGTCACGACGGGCACGGCCAGCGGGTTGTCAGCGCCGGCGACGTCCGCGAAGAACTCGGCGGGCACCCAGCCGTGGATCGCCGCCCCGATCGCCACACCGACGAGGACCCACTTCCAGACCTTGCCGAAGATCTCGCGCGTCTCCGCGACGGCGGCGTCGACCCGCTCCGGCCAGGTGGGCACCCGGCCCTCCGCGCGCAGCTTCGCGATCCTGGTCGCGAACACCATGTCCTCGACCCAGCGGTCGAGCCGCAGCCGGGAGAAGGCCCAGCCGATCAGCAGCGAGACGACCGCCCCGGCCGCCACGTAGGCAGCGGCGAAGCCCCAGCCGAACTGGTCGCCGATCATGATGGCCGCCACCTCGCTGATGAGCGGGGATGCGACGAGGAAGGTGAGGGTGACCGACAGCGGGATCCCCGCGGCGACGAAGCCCATGAAGAGCGGGATGGACGAGCACGAGCAGAACGGCGTGATCGCGCCGAGGACCACCGCCAGGACCAGGCCCACGGCGAGGCCCCTGCCCTCGAGGTAGGCGCGCGCCCGCTCCACGTCGAGGCTCGCCCGCAGGAGCCCGATGGCGAACATGAGCCCCGACAGGAGGAGGAAGATCTTCGACACGTCGTAGAGGAAGAAGTGCACGGCGCCCGGCACCCGCGCGTCGAGGTCCGCCCCGACGACGTCGCCCACCAGCCAGGTCCAGACGACCTCGTTGAGGGCCCAGAGGCCGGCCCAGGTCGCCGCGGCCAGGCCGAGTCCGACCCAGCGGCCCGTCGGGGTCGCGACGCGCAGCCGCTCGGTGACGCTCACGCGCTCCCCTCGCCCGCGCCGCCCGGCAGGGCAGCCCGCATGAGCCTGCGGGCGTCGTCGGCCAGCGTGTAGTCGATCCACCGGCCGCGGCGGCTCGCGGTGACGAGCCCCGCGTCGCGGAGGACCTTGAGGTGGTAGCTGAGGAGGTTGGCCGGCACGGGGACGCGCTCGCGGATGTCGCACACGCAGCGGGTCGCGGCGCCGAGCTCCTCGAGCACCGCCCAGCGCACCGGGTCGGCGAGGGCCGCCAGCACCTCGATCCGCTGCTCCCGGGTCAGTGCGCGCTCCGCCGACAGATCAACGGGGCTTGAACCAGTCACGTTCGAAACGTAGAGCGGCGACGGCCACACTCCGAGGGACCAAGGTCACCGACGTATTGACGAACACCGATGCCTGGGCCCACCATGGCGTATCGACATCCATCAATCTTTGGAGGACCCCGTGACGAGCCACGCCGACGACCTCAAGCTCCAGGTGCGCGAGCGCTACGCCCGGGCGGCGACGGCCGTCGGCGAGGGTTGCTGCGGACCGACCGCCCTCGAGGTGGTCGACGCCGGCGCCGCACCCGTGGCCGGGTCGACGTGCTGCGGGCCGTCCGGGCCGCAGGCGGTGGAGCTCTTCGGGGCGGGCCTGTACGACGCGACGGACGTCGCCGACCTCCCGGCGGAGGCGGTCGAGGCCTCCCTGGGCTGCGGCAACCCGCTGCTCGTCGCCGAGCTGCGCGAGGGCGACGTCGTGCTCGACCTCGGGTCGGGCGGCGGCATCGACGTCCTGCTCTCCGCCCGCCGGGTGGGCGCGACGGGCTTCGCGTACGGCGTCGACATGACCCCGGAGATGCTCGAGCTCGCGCGCACCAACGCCGCGAAGGCGGGGGCGACGAACGTCGAGTTCCGCGAGGGCAGCATCGAGGCCCTGCCGTTCGCCGACGCCGAGATCGACGTGATCATCTCCAACTGCGTCATCAACCTGTCCGTCGACAAGCCCGGTGCTCCGTGAGGCGTTCCGGGTACTGCGCCCGGGTGGTCGCTTCGGCGTGTCCGACGTCGTCGCAGAGGACCACCTGACGCCCGCCGACCGCGCCGAGCGGGGCAGCTACGTCGGCTGCATCGCCGGCGCCCTGTCCCGCTCCGAGTACCTCGGGCTCCTCGGGGCAGCGGGCTTCGCGGACGCGGAGGTGACCTTCACGCACCAGGTCGCCGACGGTCTGCACGGTGCGGTCGTCCGTGCGGCCAAGCCGGCCGACGGCTGACCGGAGCACCTGGGCGGGCAACTCGCGACAACCGCGCGACAACAGGTGGCAACCGATTGCCGCGCTGCGGCCTCCCCTGTCTCACTAGCGGCATGGACCTCCACCCGGCCGTACCGAAGGAGACAAGGCCGTGACCGTCGACACCCGTGAGCACACCGTCGTGAGTGCCGACGGCGCGCCCAAGAAGCTGCGTCTCCCGCAGTACCTGGGCTACGCCGCCGGCGACGCCGCCAACAACCTGGCGTTCTCGATGGCCTCGATGTTCCTGCTGCTCTACTACACGAACGTGGTCGGCCTCAGCGCGGCCGCCATCGGCACGATGTTCCTGCTGGTCCGCTTCTGGGACGCCATCGCCGACCTGGTCGCGGGGCGCCTCGTGGACGGCAAGAAGCCCGGCCGGCTCGGCAAGTTCCGCCCGTTCATCCTGTGGTTCGCCCTGCCGCTGCTGCTGTCGAACCTGGCGATCTTCGCGGCGAACACCTTCTTCCCCGGCATGAGCGACACGCAGGCCCTCGTGTACGCGTACGTGACCTATGCCCTCATGGGGACGCTCTACAGCCTGGTCAACATCCCCTACGGCTCCATCGCCCCGGCGATGACGCAGGTGCCGACCGAGCGCGCGCGCCTCGCGAGCTGGCGCGTGTGGGGCACGAGCGCCACGATCCTGATGCTGTCCTTCGTCGTCGCGCCGCAGATCAAGAAGTACGCCGGCGACCCCGACAGCCTGCAGCGCTCGCTGTTCGTCATCCTGGCGATCTTCGTCGTCGTCGGCATGGCGCTGTACCTGTTCACCGTCGCCACGGTGAAGGAGCAGGTGCACCGCGACGTCGCCGCGCCGAGCCTGCGGGAGAGCTTCCGGACCTTGCGCAAGAACCGGCCGCTGATCTGGCTCTGCCTCGGCAGCCTCGCGTTCCTCACCGGCATGACCGTCCTGGGCACGCTCGGCGCGTACTTCGCGCTCTACGTCCTCGGCGACGCGCAGTACATCGCCTGGAACTCCGTGGCGCAGACCGTCGGCACGTTCGCCATCGCGACGCTGATCCCGAAGATCGTGCGCACCATCGGCAAGCGCAACGGCTACCTGATGCTGGGCCTGGTCGGCGTGGTGGGCGGCGCGACGCTCGCCTTCATGCCACCCGACGTGCCGGTCCTCTCGCTCGTCGGCTTCCTCCTCATGGGCATCGGCGTCGGCGGCGTGAACACGCTGATGTGGGCGCTCGAGGCCGACACCGTCGAGTACGGCGAGTGGAAGACGGGCATCCGCACCGAGGGCACCACCTACGCGCTCTTCTCGTTCACCCGCAAGATGGGCCAGGCCCTCGGCGGGGCGGCCGGCGCGTACGCGCTGGGCCTCGCGGCCTTCAACTCGCAGTGGGCGACCGAGGGCACCCCGCAGACCGCCGACACCGTCCAGGCCATCCAGTACTGGACCGGCGGCCTGACCGCGGGCTTCATCCTGCTGTCGCTGGCGATCATGGCCTTCTACCCGCTGACCGACGCGCTCTTCAAGAGGATCGTCGGCGAGATCGCCGCCCGCCGGGCCGCTCCCGACGCGGTGGGGCTGCCGGAGGCCACCACCGCCTGAGGGCGGGCTGTCCGGAGCGATGCGGGACCGTGCCCCGCGACCCACCCGGGTCGCGG
>JAEZBT010000200.1 GCA_023426865.1 Actinomycetes bacterium | reverse complement strand
CGGGCGGCGCCGCCCCCCCCCCCCCCCCCCCGCGACGCTACCTACAACGTTGCAGAGGGGGACATCCTGCGAAACGGTTCGTACGCGCGAGTCCGGGCCCACGACCAGGCGGACACCGAGGCGACGGTGGTACTCGGGACGCGCCTCCTCCCGGAGCTCGTGCCGGTCCGCTGATCGCGGCGGCGGAGGGTCGCCGTCGGTACGGTGATCGCGTGAGCGCACTGACCTCGTACATCGAGGCATGGGTCGCGGGCGACGCCGAGCGTGTCGCCGCCACCGTCACCGAGGACTGCGTGGTGACCGAGTGCTACGGGCCGGTCTACCGGGGGCGCGACATCGTCCTGCGCTGGGCGACGGCCTGGTTCGCGGCGGGCGGCGTCGTGCACCGGTGGGAGGTCACGGACCACGTGGTCGCGGGGGACCGCGAGGTGGCCCAGTGGACCTTCGAGTGCGCCTGGGCCGGCGAGCGCACCACCTTCGACGGCGCGACCGTGGCGCGGGTCTCCGACGGGCTCGTCGCGGAGCTGCGCGAGTACCAGACCACCGCAGCGCTGTACGACTGGGACGGCGTCTGGCGCTGAGTCGCGCCCGCCACACCTCGGCCGTCGCGCGCATCGGCTCCCGATCCGGCCGAGCCCGGGAGGATGGGCGTCAACCTCCCGGCCTGGATCACGTGGGACCCGATGCTCGGCCTGCGCGACAGCGACTCCTTCGGCGCCCTCGACGCCTGCCCTCGCCCCGCCCCCGTGGGCTAGCTGCCGCGCTCACCGCCCCGCGGTGGCCGAGCAGCGCGCGCCGGTGTCGCCCACCGCCGACCACACGGGGACGTCGACGCAGTACTTCCGTCCTATCGCCCGCGTACGTCCGTGAGGTCGCGGACGTACGGGTCGAGCCGCGTCCCGCCATCCAGGCTCTGGTCGCCGGTGCGGCCTGCGTCGGCCCGTCGGCGCAGCAGGCGCATCGCGTTCCCGATCACCACCAGCACTGACGCCTCGTGCAGGAGCATCCCGGCCGCCATCGTGACGCCGCCGGCGAAGACCCCGGCGAGCAGCATCGCGACCGTGAGCAGGGCGATCGTGATGTTCTGCCGCATGACGCGCACGGTCCGCCGGGCCAGCGACACGGCCTGGGGGAGCGTGAGCAGGTCGTCCCGCATGAGGGCGATGTCGGCCGTCTCGATCGCCACCCCGGTGCCGGCGGCGCCCATGGCCACGCCGATGTCGGCGGCCGCGAGCGCCGGTGCGTCGTTGACGCCGTCACCGACCATCGCGACGGTGTGGCCCACGGCCTGGAGCTCGGCCACCGCGGTCAGCTTGTCCTCGGGCAGGAGCTCGGCCCGGACGTCGTCGACGCCGACCTGCGCGGCGACGGCCTCGGCGACCAGCCGCGCGTCGCCGGTGAGCATGACGACCCGGCGCACACCCGCGGCGTGCAGGCGGTCGACCATCTTCCGCGCGTCGGCCCGGACGCTGTCGGCCACGGCGACGACGCCGATCACGCGACCGTCGAGCGTGACCACCATGGGCGTGCGGCCGTCGGCGGCGAGCTGGTCGACCACGACGGCCGCGCCGTCGTCGTCGGCGATGCCCTCGGCGGCCAGCATCGGCAGGTTGCCCACGCTGACGCGGTGGCCGTCGAGCGTGGCGACGATGCCCTTGCCCGGCACGGGCTCGGTGTCGGTGGGCAGGCCGCCTGCGACCAGGCCCTCGGCCACCGCGGCGTCGAGGATCGGTCGGGCGAGCGGGTGCTCGGAACCCGCCTCTGCGCGCGCCGCCCAGCCCAGCACGTCGGCCCGCGTGAGCGTCGGGTCGAGGACCACGACGTCGGTGAGCTGTGGCCGACCCTCGGTGAGCGTCCCCGTCTTGTCGACCGCGACGGCGGTGATCCGCGCCGACGTCTCCAGGTACTCCCCGCCCTTGATGAGGATGCCGTCCTTGGCGCCGCGCCCGATGCCGGCGACGATTGCCACCGGGATCGAGATGACCAGGGCGCCCGGGCAGCCGATGACCAGCAGGGTCAGCGCGAGCGCGACGTCGCGGGTCACCAGGCCGGTGACCAGTGCGAGCGCGATGACCCCGGGGGTGTACCAGCGGGAGAACCGCTCGAGGAACGTCTGGGTGCGGGCCCGGGCGTCCTGCGCCTCCTCCACGCGGTGGATGATCCGGGCGAGGGTCGTGTCGGCGCCGACGCCGGTCGCGCGCACCTGCAGGAACCCGCCCGCCGAGACGGTGCCGGCGAACACGCGGTCGCCCTCGACCTTCTCCACCGGGATGGACTCCCCAGTGATGGACGCCTCGTCGAGCGCGCCGGTGCCGCCGATCACGACGCCGTCGACCGGCACCTTCGCGCCGTTCTTCACGAGCACGGTCTCGCCGACGACGACGGCCGCAGCGGCGACCTCGACCTGGGCGCCGTCCCGCAGCACGATCGCGGTGTCCGGCGCGACGGCGACGAGCTCGGCGAGCGCGGAGCGGGTCCTGGTGACGGTGGCCGCCTCGAGCGCGTGCCCGACGGCGAACAGGAAGGTCACTGCGGCGGCCTCCCAGTACTCGCCGATGACCAGGGCGCCGACGGCGGCGATCGACACCAGCAGCTCGATCGCCACCATCCGCACCGTCAGCGCGCGCACCGCCCGGACGACGATGCGGTACCCGGCGAGCACGGCGGCGGCCGCCATCGCGACGTCGGAAGCGACGAGCAGCCCCGCGCCGTCGGCCGCCAGGCGTGGCTCGTGGCCACCGGTGAACGGGTTGGCGCCCGCCGCGAACGACAGCGCGGCGGCAGCGGCGATGAGCAGCCCCGCGCCCGCGGGGATCACCCACGGGCCGCGGAGGTGGTGTCGAGCGTTCACGGCAGCACTCCTCAGAACGCCGAGTAGCTGGCCCGGTAGCCGGCCTTGCCGATGGCCTCGACGATGTCGTCGGTCGTCGCCAGGGCGACGTCGTGGTCGACCTCGACGCGGGCGGAGGCGAACTTCACGGCGACGCCCTGCACGCCGGGCAGGCGGCCGACCTGCTTCTCGATCTTGGTCACGCAGGAGGGGCAGCTGAAGCCCTCGGCGCGGAAGACCGAGTGCGTGATGGCGGGGGTGGCGGTCACGGTGTGCACGTCCTTCTCGTCCGGTCCACGGGGGACGTTCCCCCGGGAATGGCTCGAACCTAGGAGCGGTTCGCGCGCGGCAACATGACGGCCGTCACTCTGCTGCAAGGTCGCTGACCTGCGACGGCACGGGCGCGGTCTACCCTGGCTGCGTGAGCCACCCGAGCCCGCCGTCGGCCGCGGGGCGGCGCACCATCCCGCTGCGGGAGGTGACGCTGCCGCACCAGTGCCCGCGCCCCGTGCGGATGTACGTGCTCGCGCGGGCGCCCTACTTCCGCGGGCTGAGCGAGGCCGAGCTCGACGTCATCGACACGCGCATGCGGACGATGTCCGTGCCGGCCGACGGGTACATCTACCACGCGGGGGACCCCGCGGACGCGCTGTACGTGGTGGCCGAGGGGAGCGTGAAGGTCTCCCAGGTCACCGCGGGTGGCACGGAGACGGTTGCCGACATCCTCGTGCCGGGTGAGCTGTTCGGGGCGATGGGGACGCTGGGGGAGCCCTACCACCTGCAGTCGGCGTCCGCCCTGGTCCCCACGTGCGCGCTGCGGATCGACCAGGACGCGTTCCGGGAGGTGCTGGCCACCTATCCGCGCGTCGGGCTGCGGGTGCTCGACGACGTCGCGGCCCGCCTGGCCCGGGCCCACGCGGACATCGGGGGCCAGACGACGGACACGGTGCCCCAGCGGGTCGCGACGGTGCTGCTGCGCCTGGCGGACAAGCTCGGCGAGGACCACGGCGCCGACGGCGTGCTGCTCGAGGTCCCGCTGTCCCGGGCGGACCTCGCGGGACTCGCCCGGTCGACGCCGGAGTCGGTCTCCCGCGTGATGAGCCGGTGGAAGAAGGAGGGCGTCATCAACTCCGGGCGCCGCTGGACGGCCCTGCTCGACCGGCAGCAGCTCGAGAACGAAGCCGCCGGTGTCGGTTGAGCGGCTACCCGGCCAGCAGCGCGTCCAGCGGGGCGACCGGGACGACGCCGTCGGCCCGTGCGGCGAGTGCGGGGTCGACGGTGACCAGGGCGTCGGCCTGGAGCCGGACGAGGGCCAGGTGCTCGGCGTCGCGCAGGGTGTCCCAGCCGTGCTCGCGCGCGATGCGCCACGCGACGCCCCGGGCGACCCGGTCGGCGAGGAGCCGCAGCTTCACCTCGGTGGTGCGCTCGTGGGCCGCCAGGGCCGCGCGGTCCGAGCGCCGGCCGGCGACGACGTCGTCCAGCAGCAGCTGGAGCGCGTCGGAGCGGATGGAGCCCGGCGCGACGAGCTGGACGCCGGGGTCGATGTGCAGCCCGCCGTCGACGAGGTGCAGGAGCGTGCGGGCGTCGATGACGTAGCGCTTCATCGCCACAGGCTAGGCGCGCTCGTGGCCCGTCAGACCTTGCGCACGTGCCCCAGCGACGCGAACTGCCCGGAGACCGCCTTCATGAAGTCGGGCAGCCCGCCCGTGTAGTCGAGCTCGGCCAGCCGCGCGTCGGCGACGTCCGGGGTGATGTCGCCCGCGTCGACCTGGCGGATGATCTCCATGCCCTCCCTGACCGACGGTGGCAGGTCCTTCACTGCGAAGCTCTGATCGGCGTAGCCGCGGCGACAGGCGTCGAGGGTGTCGATGGCCTTGGTGGCCTGGCGGCAGGCGTCGTGGTGGTTGCCCGGGGCGTGCGACTCCATGACCTTCGTGGTGTAGGTGCTCCCGAAGCCCTCCGGGTCGAGGAGCGTCGAGGGCCCGCGCTCGACCAGGTGCAGGTTGGGGATGACCTGCGTCCTCTCCCACCGGTCGGTCTCCTCGTTCCGGACCGTAGCGTGGTCGGACATGTCGACGCTTGCCTCGGCGTGGGAGTAGTCGGTGGCGAGCTGCTGGCGGTCCTTGGCCCACCGGTCACCGCACGAGCTCCTCGTCCTCACCTGCGAGGTGGGCTGCGACATCGCTGAGCTGAAGCGGACGCATCACGACGCCGCCGTCGGTGAGCGTCATCACCGTCTCCATCGCCCCACTCCTCCGCGTCCGGTCCTTCGCCGACGAGCATGGCAGGCAGCGATGATCGGGTCATCGGGTCATCGGGTCCGGGAAGCTCCGAGGCGCCGGGCAGCGAGCCTCGTGACACGCATGGCCTCGGGGATGTCGTCAGCGGCAAGGTCGGGCGCCCCGCCTCGTCCATGCCGATGGCGAAGATCTGGAAGACGACGTCGTGCTCGGCACCGGCGAGCACGTGCTGCTTCTGAACGACGGTCCGCGTCAATCGGTCTCAGAAGGAGCGAGGTGGAAGTAGGCCGCCTTGATGCAGAGCTCGCGGACGAGTAGTGCACCCTGCTCGTCAATGGGCCAGTCGCCGACCGAGTCGATCCAGCCGGCGACGTCCTCGTCGAGTTCGGCACGGCTACGAAGGTCGTCCTCCGTTGGATGGCCTTCGGCGAGGACCAAGACGAGTGCCGCCGCGGCTGCCAAGAGCCCGTCACCGAGTCGTTCGAGATGAGGTGGTCGCGTCTGACCTGCTCCAGGTCGGCCCCGAACCGACCGGCGACGGCCGCCCACTCCTCGTACTGCGACGGACTCATCGGCCGGCCGCCACGCGTCGAAGCGTCGCGCGCATGCGTTGGCGACCTGCGATCTCCTCCAGGACAGCAGGGTCGCACTGGGGCCACAGGGCGTTGATCGCCTGCTGGGCGTCGAGGTCCTCTTCACGGGCGTCGGCACGGGCGAGGTCGAGCACGGTCTGCTCGGCGGTTGTCACGAGTGTCTGTCCGAGTTCGGTCGCCATGGCGACAGCGTCGAGTTCGGAGACCGCCCGCATCACAAACCGGATCTCACCCTCGCGATCGGCGAGTCGAAGCGCCCGCCGCCGAGTGGGGACGGCGACGTAGCCGACGCCGATCGCGCGGGGGAGGGCACGATGCATCCGCGCAGCGGTGAGTCCGGTCAGGACGGGTACGCGGTCTCCGTACAGGGCGGTCGCCACCGCGGCACTTGCTGCTTCGAGCGTTGGTCGCCACGTCATCGGGTCGCTCTCTGGCGGTACAGCGCAGTAGATGCCGTGCGCGAGGCGGTGCAGGAGCCCGAGGCGTTCGAACTCGCGAGCCTCCTGCCGCGGGTGCGCGTACGCGAAGGCGAGCTCGGCGGTGCGGATCGTCCGCAGGGGCGCGCGTACGGCGCGCCTGACAACATCGCGGCGAGAGGTCATAGTGCGGATAGTAGGGCCCCGGACCTACTATCTGCACACTGTTGCGCCCCTCGACGGTCGTCGACACAGACTCCCGCTCGTCGTCGTACGCCAACGACATCTGCTGGCCGGTGTCCGGGTCCCGTCGAAACACGGCGGGCGCCACCGCCGGGCGCCCCGCGCAGCACGAAGGCCGCCACCCCTCGCGGGGGCGGCGGCCTTCGATGCGCACGGACCTTGCGGTCCGGCCGTCAACCGGGCTTCACCAGCTCGGTCTCAGAGTGGAGGTGGCGGGAATCGAACCCGCGTCCGACGGCAGTGAACCAGGGCTTCTCCGGGCGCAGTCTGCTGCGCGTTTCTCGGCCCCCGCGATCACGCAGACATGTCGCGGACGGGCCCAGTCATCTGAGTGTCCCCGCAGCCCCGATGACGAGGGCTACGAGCAGTGGCTCTCTAGATGACGCCAGGAACCGAGACGAGAGCGAACTCGGGCTGACGGACTTCGAAGCCTCGCTCAGGCGGCGAGGGCGAAGTCGGTGCGCGTGTTATCGGCACCTATTGGTTTGCTGGGAGCGTTAACGAGATAACCCAACATCCTCGGCCCGCTTCTCCTGGATCGACGACCATCGTCGAAACCGATCACCCCCTGTGCAGTTGTCAAGCCCGCGGCGTACCTGCGGTACCGCCTCCGACGCCGGTCACCCGGCTCCGGAGCGTCCTCCAGTCTACGTCAGGAACGCCCCGGCCCCCGTGCCCATTCCCCGCCGACGGGCGCCACGCGCCCCGCCGACGGGCGCCACGCGCCCCGCCGACGGGCGCCCTGGGCCCCGCCGACGCGCGTCACGAGCCCCCGGGGC
>JAEZBT010000198.1 GCA_023426865.1 Actinomycetes bacterium | reverse complement strand
CGACCGACCCGCCGCGGGTCGTGGGCTCGCGGCCGGGCGCGGGGCGGTCGGCTTCCGGCACCCCACCAGCGTCCACCCGTCCCCGCCGCGACGCCGCATCGGCCGCGGCGCGGGCGCGCACGGTGCGGAGGTGCTGGGATGGGGCCATGGAATTCCGCTACCTCGGCAGCTCGGGGCTCAAGATCTCCGAGATCACGTACGGCAACTGGCTCACCCACGGATCGCAGGTGGAGAACGAGACCGCGACGCGGTGCGTCCGCGCCGCCCTCGACGCGGGCATCTCGACGTTCGACACCGCGGACGTCTACGCGAACACCAAGGCCGAGAGCGTCCTCGGCGAGGCCCTCAAGGGTGAGCGGCGCGAGTCGCTCGAGATCTTCACGAAGGTCTACTGGCCGACCGGCCCGGGCGGCAAGAACGACGTCGGCCTGTCGCGCAAGCACGTCATGGAGTCGATCAACGGCTCGCTGCGGCGGCTGCGCACCGACTACGTGGACCTCTACCAGGCACACCGGTACGACCACGGAACGCCCCTCGAGGAGACGATGCAGGCCTTCGCCGACATCGTCCGCCAGGGCAAGGCGCTGTACATCGGCGTCAGCGAGTGGACCGCCGAGCAGATCCACGAGGGCCAGGCGCTCGCGCGCGACCTGGGCTTCCGCCTCGTCTCCAACCAGCCCCAGTACTCCATGCTGTGGCGGGTCATCGAGGCGGAGGTGGTCCCGGCCGCTCGCCAGGAGGGCCTCTCGCAGATCGTCTTCTCCCCCATCGGCCAGGGCGTCCTCACGGGCAAGTACCGGCCCGGTGCCGCGCCGCCCGCCGGCTCGCGCGCCACGGACGAGAAGGGTGGTGCCCGGTTCATCCAGCGCTACCTGCGCGACGACGTCCTCGAGCGCGTGACGGCCCTCCAGCCGGTCGCCGACGAGCTCGGGATCTCGATGGCGCAGCTCGCCGTCGCGTGGGTCCTGCAGAACGACAACGTGGCCGCGGCGATCATCGGCGCCTCGCGCCCCGAGCAGGTCACCGAGAACGTCAAGGCCTCCGGTGTCGAGATCCCGGCGGCGCTCATGGCGCGCATCGACGAGGTGCTCGGCGACGTCGTGGAGCGCGACCCGGCCCGGACCGCGGAGAACTCACCGGCCAAGCGCCCCTGGTAGTCCCCGGGGCCCGACGGCTCAGCGCTCGACGAGGGGCAGCGGCGGCGCGGTGGGCTCGCCGTGGTGCGCCAGGCGCGCCGCTGCCACGCCCTGCGCCGCCAGCTGCCGCCACGTCTCGCCGAGCCACGCCTCCGCGTCGAAGCGGGACGTGAACGCCGGGCTCACGGGCCGGTCCAGGACGCGGTCCTGCGCATCGAGCAGGTCCCAGTCCCAGGCCGGCCGCGTGGTCATCGGGCGGCGCCCTCGGCTCCGCCGGCGCGCGCGAGGCCCCGGTTGACACGCGAGCTCCAGAACGGGCCCTCGTAGATGAAGCCGGTGTAGCCCTGGACGAGGTCGGCTCCCGCGGCGAGGTACGCCCGCGCGTCGTCGGCGGTGGTGACGCCACCACAGCCGATGACGACCGGGCCCTCGCCCAGGCGCGCCCGGACGCGGCGGACGACCTCCAGGCCCCGCGGGAGCAGCGGCGGGCCGGACAGCCCACCCGGGCCGAGGTCGTGCGCGATGGTGGTGTTGACCGCCACCATGCCGGCCAGCCCGAGCTCGAGCGCGAGGTCGGCGACGGCGTCGACGTCCTCGTCGGACAGGTCGGGGGCGATCTTCACGAGCACGGGGACACGGCCCGGCTCGGTCGCCTCGTCCGCAGCCGCACGGACGGCCTCGAGGATCGGCCGGAGCTGGTCCACCGCCTGGAGGTCGCGCAGACCCGGCGTGTTCGGCGACGAGACGTTCACGACGAGGAAGTCGGCGTACGGCGCGAGCAGGCCCGCGCTGGTCGCATAGTCCTGCGCGGCGTCCTCGACGGGCGTCGCGCGGCTCTTGCCGATGTTGACGCCGACGACGAACTGCTGGCCGGACCGGCGCGCGCGCAGCCGGCGCAGACGCGCGGCGACCTCCGCGGCGCCGTCGTTGTTGAAGCCCATGCGGTTGCGGATCGCCCGCTGGTCGAGCACGCGCCACAGGCGGGGCGGCTCGTTGCCGGGCTGCGCGAGTGCGGTGATCGTCCCGACCTCGACCCAGCCGAAGCCGAGCATCGTCAGGCCGCGCACCCCCACGCCGTTCTTGTCGAAGCCCGCCGCCAGCCCGAACGCCGCGGGCACCTCGCGCCCCAGGACCGTCACCGGCGCCGTCAGGCCACGGTTGAACCAGCGGCGCAGCAGCCAGCCGACCCCCGGGACGGCTGCGGCCCAGCGGATGCCCACGAAGGCGATGTGGTGGGCCCGCTCGGGGTCCATGCGACGGAAGACCTGGTTGAACAGCAGCCGGTACACGCCCGCAACCTACCGGGACGGGACCCCCGCGCGTGGGCCCGTCCGCGACAACCACCAGAGTCCGAGGACCGGCAGCACCGCGGGGACGTAGCCGTACCCCTGCCCGAAGCCGGACCACACGGTCGCGTCGGGGAACAGGTCGGTCCGGGCGACCGACAGCGCGCCGACGACGAGCACGCCGACGAGCTCCGTCCCGACCGCCGCCCACGCCACCGGGCGCCACCGACCGCCGCGCGCCAGCGCGACCGTGGCCAGCACGTACACGACCGCGGCGACGGCCGACAACGCGTAGGCGAGCGGCGCCTCGTCGAAGTCCCGCAGGATCTGGACCGCCGAGCGGAACGTCGCCGCGACGGCCAGCACCGCGTAGATCGCGACGACGACGCGCCCGGGGCCGGTGCCGGTGTCACCCGTGGGCGCGGCACCGACGTCGGCGGGCTCCGGTCCCTGCGTGGGCTCGCTCATCCCGCCCACACCTGCTCCATGCGCAGGTGCAGGAACGCGACGGTGAGCGCCGCGACGAGGAGGACGACCGAGCTCCAGCGCGTGCGCTCCGCGAACGACCAGAGGGCCGCCACGGGCAGCACGACGGCCGTCGTGGCCAGGTAGCCCCAGAAGGTCCAGGGGTCGGCGGGGCCGTCGCCGGTCGCGCTGCGCACCACGGCCACCACGACCTCGACGAGCAGCAGACCCTCGACGACACCCCCGGCGATGAGCTGGCGCAGGATCACCGGGCGGTCGCGCAGCGCGCGCCAGCCGGCCCAGGCGGCCAGGGCCAGCGCGCCGGCGGCGACGGCCCACGTCAGAGGGGTCCACACGGGCCAGAGGATACGGCTCGGTAGCATCGCCGGGTGACCACCGCTGCCCTCACCGTGACGCACCCCGCCCGCCTGGACGTCGACGTCCTCGTCGTCCCCGTCGCCGCCGGACCCGACGGCCCGGTCCTCCTCGACGGCGCCGCCCTGCCCGCGGCGCTCCGGTCGGCCGCCGTGGCCGGCCCGCTCGGGATGACCGGCGACGTCGACGAGGTGCGGCGCATCCCGACCGCGGGCGCTCTCAAGG
>JAEZBT010000190.1 GCA_023426865.1 Actinomycetes bacterium | reverse complement strand
CGCCCGGACGGTCCTCCGGCGCGCCGCCGGAGGCCGCGGCTGCCGGCGGCCCGGCGCCCTACGACGACGAGGCGACCTGAGTCGCGCGACCCCGTCGGGCACCCGGCGCGGGGCATGCCGCCACGGTCGGCGTATCGGTTCGAGGTGGGCCCGCGTTCCTGCCAGAATGCTCGGCATGTCCACCCCTGCTCCCTCCGCCGCCGTGCCCGCCTCCGGGCGCCCGCGCATCCTGTCCGGCATGCAGCCCACCTCGGACTCGCTGCACCTGGGCAACTACCTCGGCGCGCTGGTGAACTGGGTGGCCCTGCAGGAGGACTACGACACCTACTACATGGTCGCCGACCTGCACGCGCTCACCGTCGCGCCCGACCCGCAGCTGCTGCGCGAGCGGACGCGGCGGACGGCCGCCCAGTACCTCGCGGGCGGCGTGGACCCGGCGCGATCGGTGCTCTTCGTGCAGAGCCACGTGCCCGAGCACGCCGAGCTCTGCTGGGTCCTGTCCTGCCACACGGGATTCGGCGAGGCGTCGCGGATGACACAGTTCAAGGACAAGTCCGCGAGGGCCGGGTCCGAGAGCACGAACGTCGGACTCTTCACCTACCCGATCCTCCAGGCGGCTGACATCCTCCTGTACGACGCGGCGCTCGTTCCTGTCGGCGAGGACCAGCGCCAGCACATCGAGATCACCCGGGATCTCGCCCAGCGCATCAACTCGCGTTTCGGTGAGACGTTCGTGGTCCCCGAGCCGCACATCGTGCGCGACACGGCCAAGATCTACGACCTGCAGGACCCGACGGCCAAGATGAGCAAGTCGGCGTCCGCGCCGAACGGGATCGTCGACATGCTCGACGACCCGAAGGTGGTCGCGAAGCGCATCCGCTCCGCGGTGACGGACGCCGAGCGCGAGATCCGGTTCGACGTCGACGCGAAGCCGGGCGTGTCGAACCTGCTGTCGATCTACTCGGCCCTCACCGGGCGGACCGTGGCCGACCTCGAGGCCGACTACATGGGCAAGGGCTACGGCGACCTCAAGAAGGACCTGGCCGACGTCGTCGTCGAGGCCCTAACGCCGTTCCGCGAGCGGGTGCTGGGCTACCTGGAGCAGCCGGAGACGCTCGACGACGTGCTCGCGGAGGGGGCCGAGCGGGCGCGGGACGTCGCGCGCGCGACGCTGGCCCGCGTGCGGGACCGCATCGGGCTGCTGCCGGCCCGGGGCTTGGGCGTCGCCGGGGTGGTGCCGGCCGGGGCCCGACCGTGAGACTCCCCGAGCGCGTCGGGGACCAGGTACGGATCGGCATCGCGCTCCTCGTGCCGGAGCCGTGGGGCTCGCAGCTGCAGGCCGCCCGGGCGTCGTTCGACGACCCGCTGGCGTGCCTGATCCCGCCGCACGTGACGCTGCTCGGCCCGACGGTCCTCGAGCCCTCGGAGCTGGCGGCGGTCGACGCGCACCTGGCCGACGTCGGGAGCCGGCACCGGCCGTTCACCGTGCACCTGCGCGGGACCGGCACCTTCCGCCCGGTCTCGGACGTGGTGTTCGTGCAGGTCGTGGAGGGCATCTCGGAGTGCGAGCGGCTCGAGCGCTCGATCCGGTCAGGCCCGCTCGCGCAGGACCTGCGCTTCAACTACCACCCGCACGTCACGGTGGCCCACGACGTGCCGCCGGCCGCCCTGGATCGCGCGTTCCGCGAGCTGGGGGGCTTCGAGGCGGTCTACGAGGTCTCGTCCGTGCACGTGTTCGAGCATGGCGACGACAACGTCTGGCGCCCGGTCCGCGAGTTCCCCCTCACGGCCCCCTGACCTGGGCCCGTTCCCCCCACCCCACCCCTCGGCCCCGACCCGCGAGTGGAGGGTTCGCTCCGCGAGTGGAGGGTTCGTTCCGTGAGTGGAGCGAACTCCACCGACACGCCGGCGTGTCGCGTCACTTGCGCTCCACAGCGGTCGTGGACCGTCGGCTGGGCACAGGTAGGACGGTCCCCGGGACGCTGTGCACCCACGGGCCGCGACGCTGGGCGCATGGTCATCGACGGCGCGTTGCCCTGGACTGTCCGGACGAGTGCGCGCGACAAGCTCGGGATCAGCGGCCGCGTGCTCCGCGGCCCCGCGTTCGTGCGGGTTCGTCGGGGCGTCTACGTCCCTGCCGGCGCGGACCCGCAAGCGCCCGACAACCGCATCGCCGCAGTCACCGCCGGACTCCCCGGCCATGCAGCGGTCGGCGGGTGGGCGGCCGCTCGCATCCTCGAGCGCGAGGTGGCGAGCGACGGGCTCGAGGTGTTCGACGGCGGACGCTGCTGGGCGGAGGGCCCGGCCCAGCACTCGTCGCTCGGCGTCGTCGTCCCTCGGCTGGGCGCGGCGGCATCGGGCGGGAACGCACCCGTCCTCATCTGTGCGGCTCGGGAGAGCCGACTGACGCACCGGCCCGACGTGCGCATCTTCCGCAGCCCGGTCGCGGACGACGACGTCATGCCGCTCGGTGACGTGCGGGTGACCTCCGCGCTGCGGACGTCGTTCGACCTTGCGCGACTGCTGCCCGTCGGCCGCGCCGTCGTCGCCCTGGACAGGTTGGTCCACCTGGGGACGCTGGAACCGGCGGGCCTCGCGGAGTACGCCCGAGAGCGGAAGGGATGGCGCGGGGCGTCGCGCGTCCATCGCGTGCTCCGTCTGGTCGACGGTCGCTCGGAGTCACCGCAGGAGTCGGTCCTCCGTCTGCTCTGGATCGCCTCCGGCATGCCGAGGCCACTGGCGAACCACGTGGTACGGGGGAGCTCGGGCGAGTTCGTCGCACGCGTGGACCTCATCGACCCGGCAGCCGCTGTCGCGGGTGAGTACGACGGCTCATGGCACTCCGGAGGTGACCGGCGGAGCCGGGACGCGCACCGCCGCGAGAGCCTTCTCGGTCTGGGCGTCGAGCCCGTGCACGCGGCCAGTTCCGACCTGGCTTCCGATGCGCGGGCCGCCGAGTGGCAGGGGCGGCTGCGCGCGGCCTACCGCCGGGCTCGGCGACGCCCGTCGACCCGCGCCTGGATCCTCACTCCCTCCTGACCCGGCGAGTGGAGCGGTGTCGACGCGACACGCTGGCGTGTCGGTCGCAGACGCTCCACTCCCGGCACGAACGCTCCACTCCCGGCACGAACGCTCCACTCCGCGGGGGGGCGGCGGGCGGTCAGAAGGCGCGGGTGATCATCGCGCGCTTGACCTCCTGGATCGCCTTCGTCACCTCGATGCCGCGGGGGCAGGCCTCGGTGCAGTTGAAGATCGTCCGGCAGCGCCAGACGCCCTCCTTGTCGTTGAGGACCTCCAGGCGCTGGGCGCCGCCCTCGTCCCGGCTGTCGAAGATGAAACGGTGCGCGTTGACGATGGCCGCCGGCCCGAAGTACTGGCCGTCGTTCCAGAACACCGGGCACGACGACGTGCACGCCGCGCAGAGGATGCACTTGGTCGTGTCGTCGTAGCGGGCACGGTCCTCCGGCGACTGACGTCGTTCGGCCGACGGGGTGTTGCCGCCGGTGATGAGGAACGGCATCACCTCGCGGTAGGACGCGAAGAAGGGCTCCATGTCGACGACGAGGTCCTTCACCACGGGCAGGCCCTTGATCGGCTCGACCGTGATGGGCTTGCTCGGATCGAGGTCCTTGAGCAGGGCCTTGCAGGCGAGCCGGTTGCGGCCGTTGATCCGCATGGCGTCCGAGCCGCAGATGCCGTGCGCGCACGACCGACGGAACGTCAGCGAGCCGTCGATCTCCCACTTCACGGTGTGCAGCGCGTCGAGGACCCGGTCGGTGCGGTTCGCGCGGACCGTGAACTCCTCCCAGTACGGGGTCGCGTCCTTCTCCGGCAGGTACCGGCGGATCCGCAGCGTGACGTCGAACGAGCCGACCTCACCGGCCTTGCCGCCGGCGTCGGCGGACTGCGGTGCGCGGACGGGCGCGCCGCCGGGCGTCCCCTCGGCGGTCCCGGTCTCCGGGGCGATCTCGGTGCTCATCAGTACTTCCGCTCCATCGGCTGGTACCGGGTGATCGTCACGGGCTTGGCGCCCAGCTCGACCTGCGTGCCGCCGTCGGGCCCGCGGCGCAGGTACGCCATCGTGTGCTGGAGGAAACGTTCGTCGTCGCGGGCGGGGAAGTCCTCGCGGAAGTGGCCGCCGCGGGACTCCTCGCGGGCGAGCGCGCCGACCACGACGACCTCCGCGAGGTCGAGCAGGAATCCCAGCTCCACCGCCTCCAGCAGGTCGAGGTTGAACTGCTTGCCCTTGTCCTGCACCGACACCGACGCGTACCGCTCCTTGAGGGAGCGGATGGTCGTCAGGGTCGCCGTGAGCGACTCCGCGGTGCGGAACACCTGGGCACCGGCGTCCATCGCCTCCTGGAGCTCGCGGCGCAGGGCGCCCACCTTCTCCGTGCCCTCGCCGGCGAGGACGCGGTCCAGCAGCGTCGTGACGGCGGTCCCGGGGGCCTCCGGGAGCTCGGGGAGCTCCGAGACCGCGCTGTACTCCGCGGCCGCGACGCCGGCGCGCTTGCCGAACACGTTGATGTCGAGGAGCGAGTTGGTGCCCAGTCGGTTCGCGCCGTGCACGGACACGCAGGCCACCTCGCCGGCCGCGTACAACCCGCCGACGACGGCCGTGTTGGTCCGCAGCACCTCGCCGCGGATGGTCGTCGGCACACCGCCCATCGCGTAGTGCGCGGTCGGGTACACGGGCACGGGCTCGGTGTAGGGCTCCACGCCGAGGTAGGTGCGCGCGAACTCGGTGATGTCGGGGAGCTTCGCGTCGATGTGCGCCGGCTCGAGGTGCGTGAGGTCGAGCAGCACGTAGTCCTTGTCCGGCCCGCAGCCGCGGCCCTCGCGCACCTCGTTCGCCATCGCCCGGGCGACCATGTCGCGGGGCGCGAGGTCCTTGATCGTGGGCGCGTACCGCTCCATGAAGCGCTCGCCCTCGGAGTTGCGCAGGATGCCGCCCTCGCCGCGCGCCGCCTCCGAGAGCAGGATGCCGAGCCCGGCCAGGCCTGTCGGGTGGAACTGGAAGAACTCCATGTCCTCCAGCGGGATGCCCTTGCGGTAGGCCAGCGCCATGCCGTCGCCGGTGAGGGTGTGGGCGTTCGACGTCGTCTTGAAGATCTTCCCGGCACCGCCGGTGGCGAGGATGACGGCCTTGGCGCGGAACACGTGCAGCTCGCCGGTGGACAGGTCGTGCGCGACGACGCCGGCCACCTTCACCTCCTCGCCCTCGGGCACGTCGCCGGCCATGAGGTCGTGGGTGAGGAGCAGGTCGAGCGCGTACACCTCGTTGAAGAACGCGACGTCCTGCTTGACGCACTGCTGGTAGAGCGTCTGCAGGATCATGTGGCCGGTGCGGTCCGCCGCGTAGCAGGCCCGACGCACGGCCGCCTCGCCGTGGTTGCGGGTGTGCCCGCCGAACCGACGCTGGTCGATCTTCCCGTCTGGCGTGCGGTTGAACGGCAGGCCCATGTGCTCCAGGTCGAGCACCGCGTCGATGGCCTCCTTCGCCATGACCTCGGCGGCGTCCTGGTCGACCAGGTAGTCACCGCCCTTGACGGTGTCGAACGTGTGCCACTCCCAGCTGTCCTCCTCGACGTTGCCGAGGGCCGCGCACATGCCGCCCTGCGCCGCACCGGTGTGGGACCGCGTCGGGTACAGCTTGCTCAGCACCGCGGTGCGTGCGCGCGTCGACGATTCGAGCGCTGCCCGCATCCCTGCCCCCCCTGCGCCGACGATGACGACGTCGTACTGGTGGGTCTGCATCTGGACCTGTCCTCCGGTGCGTGGGTCTAGGGGCTCGGTGGTGATGCGGTGGGTGATGCGGTGGGTGATGCGGTGGTGATGCGGTGGGGCTGTCGGCCGGTGCCCGACGGCGTCGCGCGCGGGACGCGTCAGGCGGTGCAGAAGGACGGCAGCAGGTTCGCCGGTGCGTCCGGCGGGCACGGGTCGAAGGTGAAGATCACGAGCGTCCCGAGCACCACGACCACCGTGAACGCCAGGTACAGCGCGACCTTGAGCACGATCCGCGTGCCGTCGCGCTCGGCGTAGTCGTTGATGATCGTGCGGACGCCGTTGGTGCCGTGGATCATCGCGAGCCACAGCATGAGCAGGTCCCAGACCTGCCACAGCGGCGACGCCCACTTGCCGGCGACGAAGCCGAAGTCGATGGCGCTGATGCCCTCGCCGTCGATGAGGTTCATGAACAGGTGCCCGAAGATCAGCACGACCAGCAGGACGCCGGACGCCCGCATGAACACCCAGCCGTACAGCTCGTAGTTGGTGCGCCCCGTCGTGCGGCGCGTCGCCCGCGTCCGCGGGGAGCGGGGGGCGTCGATCGTGACGGCCATCAGTGCCCCCCGAAGACGTTGCCGAGGTGGCGGGGCAGGAACCCTGCCATCGTGACGACGAACAGGGCGACGACGATCCAGAGCATCACGCGCTGGTACCGGGTGCCCTTGGACCAGAAGTCGATGAGCGCGATCCGGATCCCGTTGAACGCGTGGAACACGATGGCGGCGACCAGACCCGCCTCACCGATGCCCATGATCGGGTTCTTGTAGGTGCCGATCACGGCGTTGTACGCCTCGGGCGACACCCGCACCAGCGCGGTGTCGAGGACGTGCACCAGGAGGAAGAAGAAGATCGCGAACCCGGTCACGCGGTGCGCGAGCCAGGACCACATCCCCTCCCGTCCCCGGTAGAGCGTGCCGGCCGGTGCCTCGGGCACGGGAAGCCTCCGTTTCGACGACCGTGTCGACTGACGTCGCAGGTGATCCACAGATTGCTTGATGTCGAGCGATCCACGGCCACTCTACGACCAGGGGGGTGCTCCCTCCCACTCCGGGTGACGTAACTCACGTGCCACACCGTCACAAGTCGCCGGCGGCCGCCGCGGCCGGTCCGCGGGCACCGGGCTGGCAGGATGGCGGCCATGCTCGACTCATTCCGTGCGATCGTCCCTGCCGGCGGCGCCGGCACCCGCCTGTGGCCGCTGTCCCGGGCCGGGTCGCCCAAGTTCCTGCACGACCTGACGGGCACGGGTCGGACCCTGCTCCAGGCCACCGTCGACCGGCTGGAGCCGCTGACGGGACCGGGCGGCGTCGTCGTCGTGACGGGGGAGCGGCACGGGCCGGCCGTGCGCGCGCAGCTCGACCTGCCCGACGCCGCAGTGCTCACCGAGCCCTCGCCGCGCGACTCGATGGCCGCCATCGGGCTCGCGGCGGCGGTGCTCGCCGAGCGCGAGGGCGACGTCGTCGTCGGCTCGTTCGCGGCCGACCACGTGATCAGCGGAGACGGGTTCGCCGACGCCGTGGGCCAGGCCGTCGAGGCGGCGCGCGCGGGGTACGTCACGACGGTCGGGATCCGGGCGTCCGGCCCGTCGACGGCGTTCGGGTACGTGCGCTCCGGCGCACCGCTCGGGGTCGCGGGTGCTCCCGACGCGCGGCACGCCGCCGGCTTTGCGGAGAAGCCCGACGCCGAGACCGCGGCGGCCTACCTCGCCACCGGCGAGTACTCCTGGAACGCGGGCATGTTCGTGGTGCGGGCCGAGGTGCTGCTGGGGCACCTCGCGCGACTGCACCCGGCGCTGCACGACGGGCTGCGGACCATCGCGGCTACGTGGGACACCGACCACCGCGGGGAGGTCCTCGAGCGTGTCTGGCCGGGTCTGGTGCGGATCGCCATCGACCACGCGATCGCCGAGCCGGTGGCCGCCGAGGGCGGCGTCGCGGTGGTTCCGGCCTCGTTCACGTGGGACGACGTCGGCGACTTCGCCTCGCGGGCCACCCTGCTGCCGGAGGCGGCCGACGGCACGCGCGTGCTCGGCGACGCCGCCCGGGTGCTCACGGTCGCCGCGCCGGGCGCCACGGTGGTGCCGGGC
>JAEZBT010000073.1 GCA_023426865.1 Actinomycetes bacterium | reverse complement strand
AGCCGGCTCGCCGCGGCCGTGCCGTTGCGGGCGTCGAAGGTCGCGGCCAGCCGGGTGGCCTCCGCGTAGGCCCAGTCGTCGAGCCCGGCGACCGTGACGGACTCCGTGTCCGGTGTCAGGGCCACGGGCATCGCGCGCTCGCCGCCGCCGGAGGTCCGGATCAGGTGCGTGGCCGTGGCGACGCGGACCAGGAACTCCAGCCGCGCCCGCGGGGTCTCGCAGGCGAGCAGCAGCGCCTGGTCGGCGACGATCCGGCGCAGCGCGGCGTCGTCGTTGCCCGACCGGGCGCAGAACTCCACGAGCCGCCCGCGCGCGCCGGCCATCTCGCCCGTGGCGTTCTCCAGCTCGGCCAGCGCGCGGCGGTGGGCCCGTGCGGCGTCGGCGTCGCGCCCGAGCGCGAGGTAGGCGAGCTGGACGACCGAGAGCATGTCGGCGGGCTCGGTGGCGCACTGGGCGGACTCGGCCAGCGCCGCCTCGATGGCGGAGGCGACCTCCGCGTACCGGCCGCGGGTGAGCAGGTACGACGCGCGGTCGCCCGGCTCGCACGACCGGCACTGGCTGAAGTCGTCGCGCGGCGTCGCGCACCACGCGTCGAAGGCCGCGTCGGACGCCGCCGTGTCGCCGAGCTCGTCGGCCCACATGAACCGCTGGTGCATCACGGCGTTCATGCCGAGGCCCTCGATCGTGTAGCGCCGGGCCATGTCCTCGATCGTTGCCTCGATCTGCGCCGCGGGGACCGCCGGGAACTCCATCAGGTCGGCGACCATCCACTTGAACATCCAGAAGAGGGCGTGCCGGTCGTGGTCGTCGAAGTGCTCGGGGTGCTCGTCCCAGAGCCGGACCAGGCGCGTGAACGGCACGAACGACTTCTCTGCCTCGCCCGCCCAGAACATCGAGTCGACCAGGGTGGTGAGGGCGTACGGCACCACCTCCGCGGGTCCCTCGGCCTCGAGGCGGCGCAGCACCTGCTCCGCCGCCTGGGTGCGGGCGAGGCCGTACGGCATGTCGGAGATCCGGTGCACCTCACGGATGGCGGCGCCGGCGGCGGTCATGGCGTGTCCTTCCCGGGCGGGTCGAGCCGGCGGTGGTCCGGAGGCTCGTGGGTGCCGGCGCCGTCGTCGTCCGCGACGGCCCCGGTCGGCTGCGCACCATCCGCCAGGCCCGCGTCGAGCAGGGCGGCCAGCGCGTCGGTCAGAAGAGCCGTCTGACGGCCCCGCAGCGGCTCCCCGGCCAGCAGCAGCGCCGACACGTACAGGGAGCGCAGCCCGGCGTCGCGGACCTGTCCGGCCGGCGCCGAGAGCAGACGGTCCACGAGCGGGTTGGTGACGTTGAGGACGAGCTGGCGCGCCGCGCTGGGCCGGGAGAAGGCCGCGAGCGCGCGGCCCCACGTGTCGGTGACCTCGGCGGTCCGCGCGAGCTCGCGCTGGTGGTCGCTGTCGCGGTCGTGCAGCAGTACCGCGGGCAGCGACGTCGGGTCGAAGCTGCGGACGGTGACCTCGGTGTCCTCGGGCGCGAGCAGCTCGGTGAACCGCGCCACGGTGTCGAGCCAGGCGAGCTCGCGCGCCGGGTCCACGGGCTCGAGCACGTGCCGCACGTCGTCGCTGGTCAGGACGCGGACCCGCCACTCGGGGCGGCTCCTCGCGAGCCGGGCGAGGATGTCGGCGTCGTAGACGTACCCGCCGTTGACGACGGTCAGGCGCTGCGCGCGCGCGACGGGGGCGACCCTGCGGTACTCCTCGACGCTCGGGGTCCACAGGACCTCGCCGGCCTCCGCGGCGACGTCGGCGAGCGTGGCGACGCCGTCGGTGGTCTCGTAGGGCAGGACGGCGGCGGCGGTCTCGAGCATGGTGTCGTCGGTCACCGCGAGGGCGCGGACGGCCAGGTGGTGGGCCTGCAGGAAGCGCCGGCGCAGGGTGCTGGGCTCGGCGAGGGTGCGGCCCAGCCAGTCACGGACCGTCCGCCCGAGGGCCTCCCGGACGCCGAGGAGCACGTCGTCGACGTAGAGCTGCTCGCGCGACGCCGTCGGCCGCAGGCCGTCCGCGTTGACCACGCACCGCACGAAGAACGCCCACTCGGGCAGCAGGCCCTCGACCCGCGCCCCCAGCAGCATCCGCTTGACGTACACCCGGTGGGCGCCGCCGGCGGTCGGGCTCACGGCCGACGGCAGCACGAACGCGACGCCGGAGACGCCCGCGAGCGGCAGCTCGAGGTCCACCGCGGCGAGTGGCGTGAAGCCGAGCGTCGCCTCGCAGTAGCGCACGAGCTCGGCCTCGCGCTCCTCGCCGGTGACCGTCCACGGGAGGGCGGTCGTCGTGACGCGGCGCCAGACCCGCGCGTCGCCGACGGGGACCTCGACGGCGATGTCGACCGGCAGCAGGCTCCCGACGTCCTCGGCCAGGGCGAGCACCGTCTCGCGGGTGACCCAGTGCGCGGCGTCGGGCCGGGCCCGCAGGCGCACCCGAGAGCCGGCCTGCGGAGCCGTGCCGTCCGGGCCGTCTGCGCCGGCGTCGTCGCCGGGGCCGTCGGGCAGCGTCTGCAGCGTGTAGCTGCCGTCCGCGAAGCCGCGCCAGCGGATGGCGGGCCCGCCCGCGGCGCTGACGCTCACCAGCTCGACCTCGTCCGCGACCATGAACGCCGACAGCAGCCCGATGCCGAACTGCCCCAGGTACTCCCGGCGCGCGGTGCCGAGGTCGGTGTCGCGCTTGGAGCTGGCGCCGATGGTGGCGAGCACCTCCTGCGCCTGGTCGAGGGTCAGCCCGATGCCCGTGTCGACCACCTCGAGCGTGCCGTCGTCCAGGCAGCGGAGGCGGACGCGCGCGGGGCAGTCGGGGTCGACGGCGCGGCGGGCGGTGATCGCGTCGACGGCGTTCTGCAGCAGCTCGCGCAGGTAGACCCTCGGTCCGGAGTACAGGTGCCGGGCGAGGAGGTCGACCACCCCGTGGAGGTCGACCTGGAACGCGTGTGTCGACGGCGTCCCGCCATCCCCCTCGGCGGATGCGGGAGGTGTCATGCCTCTGCTGACTCCCCAGCGGCCGCCGCGGCTGCCGCCTCGGGGTAGTGCTCGTCGAGGTACTCGAAGAACTGCAGGGTCGTCGCGAGGCCGCAGCTCACCAGCTCCTTGAGCTGGTCGGGCGTGACGCCGGCGCCCAGCGGGGTCGACACCTCGCCGTAGACGCCGAGCTCGTCGCCCTCGGCCCGCGCGTAGCCCTTGGGCCAGATCTTGTTGTCGTGCCACTCGTTGATGACCGCAATCATCCGCGCCAGCTCGTCGGGCCCGACCTGGCGCGCCCAGCGCCCGCGGGTCGTGAGCACGGTGCTCTCCGCACCGCCCAGCATGAAGAAGAAGAGGTGACCGTCCCAGTAGCCCCCCAGGTCGCCGTCGTCGTCGACGGCGTAGGACGCGTCCCAGCCGTCCAGGACCGCCGCGACGGCCTGCTGCGTGAGAGGGGCGGGGGCGCCTGCGATCGCGCCCGCCCCGTCCTTGGTGAAGTAGCCCACTGGTGCTCCTCGAGTCGTCGATGCCTCCGGGACGGTACCGGGACGACGGCGCCTCGCGTGGGCGATTCCGTACCTTGTGTCCGGGACTGACCGGTGGCGCCGCGCGGTAGGTTCGCAGCGTGCTCGTGGCTGCCGCGCTCGTCCCGCCGACCGCTCTGCTCGTGCCCGGTGCCTCCGGCGCGACGCCTGTGCTGGGGGTCGAGCGCGCCGCGGCCGTCGCC
>JAEZBT010000071.1 GCA_023426865.1 Actinomycetes bacterium | reverse complement strand
GAGTCGGCGTCCGTGACGTCGGCGATCGACCGGTACCCGGCGTCGCCGTAGTCGCCCGCCGCCTCGCGCCAGCCGGGCGGGGTGACGCCTCGGCGCTTGCCGAGCAGGGCCAGGAAGATGCGCGCCTTCTGCTCGCCGAAACCGGGCAGCGCCCGCAGGCGCCGCAGCACCTCGGCGCCGTCGGGGTCGCCCTCCGCCCACAGCCGGGCCACGTCGCCGTCGTACTCGTCGACCACCGTGCGGGCGACGGCCTGGATGCGGCTCGCCATCGAGCCGGGGAACCGGTGCACGGCCGGCGGGGTGGCGCAGAGCGCGGCGAACTGCTCCGGGTCGGCGTCCGCGATGCGCGCGGGTTCCAGGCGGCCCATCCGTTCCGCGATCTTGCGCGGGCCGGCGAACGCCGTCTCCATCGGCACCTGCTGGTCCAGGAGCATGCCGAGGAGCAGGGCGAACGGATCGGACTCCAGGAGGCGGTCGGCCTGGGCGTCACCGGTGAGCCAGAGCGTCATCGGGCCATCGTGCCCCGGCGGGCGTCGGCAGAGAAGTCAGCGGCCGGTCGGGCCCGAGTGGTCAGGACGCGGTGAGGACGGGCCGGCCCGTGCGCGGGTGCGTGAGCAGGTCGAAGTGGACGCGGTAGACGGGCTCCAGGACGGCCGGCACGAGCACCTCGTCGACGGCGCCCTCGGCGACCACCCGGCCGGCGTCGACGAGGACCACGTGGTCGCACGCCGCCGCCGCGAGGTTGAGGTCGTGCAGCGCCGCGACGACCGTCACGTCCTCGGCGGTCAGCCGCTCGAGCAGCCGGAGCAGCTCGAGCCGGGCCCGCACGTCGAGGTGGTTCGTCGGCTCGTCCAGCAGGAGCAGGCGGGGCTCCTGCGCGAGCGCCCGGGCCAGGTGGGCGCGCTGGCGTTCGCCGCCCGACAGCGTGGCCAGCGCACGGTCCGCCAGCGCGTGGACGCCCGCCGCCGTGAGGGCGGCCTCCACGGTGGCCTGGTCGGCCGCCGTGAGCCCGCCCCACCGCGCCAGGTGCGGGGTACGGCCCAGCTCGACGGCGTCGCGCACCCTCAGGGGCAGCGTCGACGTCGCCTCCTGCTCCACGAACGCCACCCGGCGGGCCCGCTCGCGGCGGGGCTGCGCGAGCAGGTCGACGCCGTCGAGGGTGGCGGTGCCCGAGTCCGGGGCGAGCACGCCCGCGAGGACACGCAGCAGGCTCGACTTGCCTGCGCCGTTCGGGCCCAGCACGCCGGTGAGGCGCCCGCCGGGTGCCGTCGCGGTCAGCCCGTCGAGCACCGGGTTCCCGGACGCGGTCCAGCGCAGGTCCGTCAGACGCAGGCTCATGCCTCGGCCCCCGCGTGCCGGCTGCGCCACAGCAGCACGGCGAACACCGGCGCCCCGAGGAACGCCGTCACGATGCCGACGGGCAGCTCCCGTGGCTCGAACGACGTCCGCGCCACCGTGTCCGCCCAGACGAGGAACGTCGCGCCGGCCAGCGCCGAGAGCGGCAGGAGTCGTCGGTGCGCGGCCCCGACGACGAACCGCACGGCGTGCGGCAGCGCCAGGCCGACGAAGCCGATCGACCCGCTCACCGCCACCAGCGCACCCGTGAGCAGAGCGACGACGGTCAGCAGCACCCAGCGGGTGCGCGTCACGTCGATGCCCAGCGCCGCCGCGGCGGTGTCGCCGAACGCGAACGCGTCGAGCGTGCGGCCCTGCAGGGCCAGCGCCGTGCCGAGGACGCCCGTCGCGCCGAGCGCGATCCCGACGGCGGGCCAGTCAGCGCCCGCGAGCGACCCCATGAGCCAGGCGAGGATCTCCCGGTAGGAGTCGCCGGTCGCCGACCAGAAGATGACGAACGACGTCGCGGCGGCCGCGAGCTGGGCGACGGCGAGGCCCGCGAGGACCGCGCGGCCCGGCGTGATCGTCCCGCCGGTGCCGGCCAGCGCGAGGGCGGCGACCATCGCGACCAGCGCCCCGACGAAGGCCGCGACGGGGAGCAGCACGCCGACCCCCAGCACGAGCACCGCCACGGCCCCGAAGGAGGCGCCGGACGAGAGCCCGAGGAGGTAAGGGTCGGCGAGCGGGTTGCGTGTCAGACTCTGCATGACCGCGCCGCACACGGCCAGGCCGGCCCCGACCGCCGCGGCGGCCAGGACGCGCGGCAGGCGCAGCTCCCACACGATGCCGTCGCGCAGGACGCCGAGCGCGGGATCGGCCGGTCCGCCGCCGAGCAGCGCGGCCAGGTGGTCACCGACCGACCGCCAGACGTCGCCGGGCGCGAGGTCCGCCGGGCCGATCGTCACGGCGAGCGTCATCGACGCCACCAGCAGCAGCGCGCCCAGGGCGAGCGCGAGCGGCGTCGGCATCCGGCGGCGGGCGGCCGCCGAGGTGTCGGTCACAGGTCCAGGGCCGCCAGCTGTGCGGCGAGGTCGACGACCGCGGGCACGTTGCGCACGCCGGCCTCCGACGCCGCGAACGGCACGACGAGGAAGCGTCCCTCCCGGACGGCCGTGAGGTTGGCCGTCACGGGGTTCGTGGTCAGGAGCTCGCGCTTGGCGTCGGCGGAGTTCCAGTCCGCGTCGACGAGCACGATGACGTCGGGGTCCACCGCGGCGACCTCCTCCCACGCGAAGGACGTCCAGGTGTCCGCGACGTCGCCGGCGATGTTCGTCAGGCCGACGGCGTCCATGAGCATCTGCGGCGCGCCGATGCCGGCGCCGACGTACGGGATGTCGGTGCCGGAGGAGTACCACAGGGCCGTGAGCCCGCGGTCGTCCGGGACGAGGGCGTCGAGCGCGGCGCGCTGCTCGGCGACCAGCGACCCGGCGGCTTCCGGGACGCCGAGCAGCGAGGCGACCTCCGTGATCTCGGCGAACACGAGGTCGAAGGTCAGCCGGTCGGGCTGGTGCGCCGGGTCCTTGCACGCCGACGGCGCGACGTACGTCGCCACCCCGAGCTCGGCGAGCGTCGCCCGGTCACCCGCGCCCTCGGCCGTGAGGTTCGACTCCCAGCCGGCGTAGACGAGGTCGGGCTCGGTCCCGAGCACCACCTCGGCGGCCGGTACCCGGTCCGACAGCACGGGCAGGCCCGCCGCGGCGTCGGCCCATTCCCGTGGCACCGGACCGTCGGGGAAGCCCGTGCCGACGATGCGGTCACCGGCGCCGAGGGCCAGCAGCATCTCGATCGCACTGGACTTGATCGCCACGACCCGCTCCGGGGGCGCCTCGAGCGTCACCTCGACGCCGCAGTTGTCGACCGTCACGGGGAAGAGAGGTGCCGTGGGTCCGCCGGCGCCGGGGTCCGCGTCAGCCGTGACCCTCGCGTCGGCGGGGTCGTCGGCGGGCGTGGTCTCGGCGCACGCGGCCAGGAGCGCCAGCGGCAGGGAAGCCGCGATGGCGGCACGCGAGGCGCGCGAC
>JAEZBT010000476.1 GCA_023426865.1 Actinomycetes bacterium | reverse complement strand
CGCGACATCGGCACCGTCATCGCGCCTGAAGCGATGGCAAAGCTGTTCGTGACCGCCAGCGCCGAAGTGCGTGCCGAGCGCCGCTGGAAGCAGCTGAATGCGCGCGGCATCGAAATTTCCTTCGAAGAGATGCTGGCCGACATCCGCAAACGCGACGCGCGCGACGCCGGTCGGGATTCCGCCCCGATGGTACAAGCTGACGACGCTATCTTGCTGGATACGAGCGATATGGGTATAGAAGCGGCCTTCGATGCGGCCCGCCGCATTGTCGAGACAGCGCGCGCAAAGCACGGTCTCTGATCACTCCGGCCCGGATGTCCAGGACATTCCCGCCCGATCGGAACGGCTATCCTTTGTAATTTCAACGCGTTGAGCCTCGGCAGCCGTGGGCGCTACGGGTTTGAGTTCAAGCCGCCTCGGCGCGCGCCCCGTATCGTCCATATCTTCCGAAAATCGAGTTCACCCCCTTCGCACAGGGCGCATTGGCCGTTTCGGCTGGTCCACCAGGACGGTGGGCGGGTCGGCGGCGTCGTCATCCTCGCGGCCGGGCGTCCGCAGGTTCCACCTGGTGATGACGAACCGGAAGAGGAAGTAGTAGATGACGCCGTAGCCCAGCCCGATCAGGATGAGCAGGAGGGGCTGCTCGGCGATCCGGAAGTTGAGCAGGTAGTCGATGACCCCTGCCGAGAAGCCGAACCCGCTGCGGATGTCCAGGGCGTTGACCAGCGCGAGCGCCGTCCCGGTGAGCACGGCGTGGATCGCGTAGAGCGGGTACGCCACGTAGACGAACGCGAACTCGAGCGGCTCGGTGACACCGGTGACGAACGACACGAGCGCGGCGGAGCCCATGATGCCCGCGATGACCTTGCGCTTGGCCGGCTTGGCGGTGTGCACGATGGCGAGCGCGGCGGCCGGCAGGGCGAACATCATGATCGGGAAGAAACCGGCCTGGAAGATGCCCGCCGTCGGGTCGCCCGCGAGGAAGCGCGGGATGTCGCCCTGGACGACCTCGCCCGCGGCGTTCGTGTACTCGCCGAACTGGAACCACGGCACGGAGTTGAGCAGGTGGTGCAGGCCGACGGGCAGCAGAAGCCGGTTGAGCGTGCCGTAGACGAACCCGCCGAGCACCGCGGAGCCGGTGATCCAGTCGCTGACGGCCGTGAGCCCGGCGTCGAACGCGGGGTACAGGAGCGCGCCGACGAGGGCGACGAAGATCGCGGCGAAGGCGGTGACGATCGGCACGAAGCGGCGTCCGCCGAAGAACGCGAGGTACGCGGGCAGCTTGATCCGGTAGTACCGCTGGTAGAGCAGCGCGGCGACCAGCCCCATGACGATGCCGCCGAGGACGCCGTAGTTGATGAGCTCCTGCTGCGGCGCGCCGAGTGCCTGCTGCATGGCGTGCACGACGAGTGCGTTGTAGTCGCCGGTCGACGCGGCATCCAGGGACGCCGGATCGGCCGCCCCCAGCACGTCGCCGGCCGTCACCTCGGCCGGCTCGCCGAGGAAGAACGGCGAGAGGGCGTCGCTGACGCCCTTGAAGACGAGGTAGCCGACGAGCGCTGCGAGGCCCGTCGAGCCGTCCGCCTTCCGGGCGTACCCGATGGCCACGCCGAGCGCGAAGATCACGGGCAGGTTCGCGAACAGCGCGTTGCCGGCGGCGCCGAGGACGTCGGCCACCGGCAGGAGCCAGTCGCCCCACGACCCCGCGAGGCCGTCGGCGCCGAGCATGTCCGGCTGGCCGAGCCGCAGGAGCAGCGCGGCCGCCGGGAGGGCCGCGATGGGCAGCATGAGGGAACGGCCGATGCGCTGGAGCTGCGCCAGCCCTGGGATGCGCCGCTTCTCGCGAGCGACGGGCACGGTGGTCGCGGTCATCGGAGGCAGACTCCTCGTCGTTGGGGATGTCGTTGGGGATGTCGTCGGGGATGCATGGGCTGACGTTCGGGATCTCGTCGGAGACCTCGTGGGCGGTGCGATGGCGTCGTCGCGTCGGTGCGGCCGGCGCCCCCGGCCAGGCTCCGCGCGGTGTGCCGGACAGAGGCACGATGATCAAGTGCGCTAGATGTCTGGACCAGTTGGCCGCAACCATGATGGAATGCGCACGGCGATGTCAAGGGTGCCCGCCACGGCATCCTTGCCTCGTCACACCAGCCACCGAGGAAGGAAGGCCGTGTCCGCCGCTGGTCTGAAGTACGTCCGGGTGCGGGACCACCTGCGCTCGGTCGCGACGCACGAGCTCGCCGTCGGGGACCCGATCCCCTCCGAGCGGGTGCTGTGCGAGCAGTTCGGGGTCTCCCGGATGACCATCCGCCAGGCGGTCGACGCCCTCGTGGTCGAGGGGCTCCTCGTCCGCGAGCAGGGGCGCGGCACGTTCGTCGCGCCGTCGAAGGTGGACCTGCAGGTGCGGCTGACCTCCTTCGGCGAGGAGATGCGCCGACGGGGCATGACGCCGTCGTCGGAGGTCCTCGCGGCCGAGGTGGTCCCGGCCGCGCCCGACGTCGCGGACGCCCTCGAGCTGCTGCCCGGCGAACGGGTCCACTTCCTGTACCGCGTGCGCCTGGCCGACGGCGAGCCGATGGCGGTCGAGCAGTCGTGGCTGCCCGCGTCCCGGCTAGCGGGGCTGCTCGACGACGGCCCCCCCGAGAGCCTGTACGGCGAGCTCCGCCGGCGGGGGCTCGACCCGGACTGGGGCGAGGACGTCGTCGCCGCCGCGGAGGCGGACACCGAGGATGCCGAGCTGCTGGGCATCGAGCCCGGCAAGGCGGTGCTCCGGCTGACCCGGCGCACCTTCGCCGGGCAGTCCGCCGCCGTGTACTCGCGGTCCGTCTACCGGGCGGACCGCTACGTGCTCTGGGTGCCGCTCCGGCGTCCGGAGCGGACGCTGACCCCACGGGCCGCGGCACCGGACGCCGCCGGCCCCACCACCACGGAGGTCCCAGGGTGAACGAGCCGGACGGCACGAGCCAGGCCGCGACGATCCTCGCCGCACTCGGCGGGGTCGCGAACATCGTGGACATCGAGCCGTGCACCACGCGGCTGCGGTCCGAGGTGCGCGACCCGGCACAGGTCGACACCAGGGCCCTGCGGGCCGCGGGTGCCCACGGCGTGATGATCTCCGGCCGCGTGGTGCAGGTGGTGATGGGCCCGGAGGTGGACGTCCTCGCCTCCGAGCTCGAGGACCTGCTCTAGGCCCGACGTACGACCGGCCGCGGCCGGCACCCGACGAGGAGAGACGACGATGAGCAAGGCTGAGCAGATCCTGGCGGCGCTGGGCGGCGACGAGAACGTCGTCGACCTGGAGCCGTGCATCACCCGACTGCGGATCGAGGTGGCGGACCCCGCGCAGGTCGACGAGGCCGCGCTGCGGGCCGCCGGCGCGATCGCCGTCGTGCGGTCCGGGGTCGCCGTGCAGGTGGTCGTCGGCACCGAGGCCGACACGCTGGCCTCGGACATCGAGGACCTCCGCGGATGACCGCACTCACCGTGCGCGCCCCGCTCGCCGGCGTGGTCACCGCGATGGCCGACGTGCCCGACCCGGTGTTCGGCGCCGAGCTCGTGGGTCCCGGCCTGGCCATCGACCCGGTGCGGGACGGCGAGGTGCGCGTCGTCGCGCCGTTCGACGGCAGGATCGCGAAGATCCACCCGCACGCGTTCGTGGTCGCCTCCCCCGACGGCCGGGCGGCGCTCGTGCACCTCGGCCTCGACACGGTCCAGCTCGGCGGGGCCGGGTTCACCGTGCTCGCGGCGGAGGGCGACGAGGTGATGGCGGGCGACGTCGTCGTGACGTGGTGGCCTGCCGAGATCGAGGCCGGCGGACGGTCGCCCGTGTGCCCGGTGGTCGCGCTCGACGGGGCACCGGGCGCCGTCGCGCCGCTCGCGGCCGTCGGGAGTCGCGTGGGGGCGGGCGACGACCTCTTCGCGTGGGGCTGAGCGGCGAGGCGCCCGCGAACTCGGCGGGGCTGCGG
>JAEZBT010000456.1 GCA_023426865.1 Actinomycetes bacterium | reverse complement strand
GGGCCAGGGTGGCCTGGGGGCCGCGCGCAGGGCGCTCGGGCCGGGCCTTGACCCACATCCGGCGCAGCCACACCACGATCAGCGCCAGCACGGCCGCGAAGGCGAGCCAGGGGAGCAGCACGCCGAGCACGAGCAGGGCGCCGGAGCCGAAGTCGAGGAACGCGTTCCAGCCGTTCTCCAGGCCGCCCAGGAAGCCCTCCTTGGGCTCCTCCGGCTCCTCGACCTCCGGGACGTCCTCGGGCACGACGACGTCGATGGTCAGTGTCGACATCGAGACCTGGTCGTCCAGGACCGCCTGCTGGCTGAGCAGCTGCTCGAGCTGGGACTGCCGGTCGGTGAGCATCTGCTCGGCCTGGACCAGCTCGTCGACGGTCGCGGCGCGGGCCAGCAGCGCCTGCATGCGCTCGACGGACATCTCGACGGCGCGGATGCGGGCCTCGAGGTCACGGACCTCGAGCGTGACGTCCGTCCGGTCGATCTGGACCTGCTCGACCTCGCCGATGTCCCGCAGCCGCCCGAGGGCCGTGCCGACGTCGCTGGACGGCAGGCGGGTGATGACGTGCGCGGACGGGTCGATCGTGTCCGAGCCGGCCTGGAGCGTCATGCCCTCCACCCAGCCGCCCAAGGACTCGACCATGCGCGTGATGTCGTCGGCCGCGGTCACCGGGTCCTCGGTGCTCAGCGTCACGGCGCCGTGGGTGATGACCGACCGGTCGCCGTCGGTGAGGTTCAGCCCCTCGCCGAACGGGGCGCCGTTCGTGTCGCGGCCGGCGTCGGCCGGCGCCTCGGCAGCCGGGGCGGCCTCCTCGCCGGCGAAGCCACCGTCGGTCGCCTGTGCCTCGTCGTAGGCCATGTCGGCGCTCGAGGACTCGTCACCACCGCTCGCGCTGCACGCCGCCAGGGCCAGCACGAGACCGCTGATCGCCATCCACCTCATCGGAGTTCGCATACGGATCACGCTAGGGACCGCGGGGACCCGGCGTACCCCGCTTTGCCCGATCGTGACCTGGCGACGAGCATCGTGATCGATCCGGAACGGCTGTGTGACCAGCACGGACGCAAGTCTGGACGGCCCCGCGACAGGGCACGGTGCGCGCCCGCGCAGATCTCACCCGCTCCGAGACCGTCGAATGCCCGGCGAGGAGGCGGAGATCCCCCCCGGGGAACGTACCGTTGTCGGGTGAGCAGCACGGCCGCCGACGTCCCAGCCCTCGCCCTGCGCGGGCTGGTGAAGCGCTTCGGTCGCACGCTCGCCGTCGCCCAGCTCGACCTCGACATCCCCGCGGGCTCGTTCTACGGCGTCGTCGGGCCGAACGGGGCGGGCAAGACGACGACCCTGTCCATGGCGACGGGCCTGCTCGTGCCGGACGCCGGCCAGGCCCGCGTGCACGGCGTCGACGTGTGGCGGCAGCCTGCCCAGGCGGCACCGCTGCTGGGGATCCTGCCCGACGGCCTGCGGCTCTTCGACCGGCTCACCGGGCCCGAGCTCATCTCCTACGCCGGGCTCCTGCGGGGCATGGCGGCCGACGTCGTGGCGGTACGGCGCGACGACCTGCTCGACGCGCTCGACCTGCGCGGCGGCGGCTCGACGCTCGTCGCCGACTACTCCGCCGGCATGACGAAGAAGATCGCCCTCGCGTGCGCCCTCGTGCACGCGCCGCGGGTGCTCGTGCTCGACGAGCCGTTCGAGGCAGTCGACCCCGTGTCCGCGACCGCGATCCGTGCCATCCTCGAGCGCTTCGTCGCGGCCGGGGGGACCGTCGTCATGTCGAGCCACGTGATGGCGCTGGTCGAGCGGCTGTGCACGCACGTCGCGGTGGTCGGCGGCGGTCGGGTCCTGGCGGCCGGGCCGCTCGACGAGGTCCGTGCGGGACAGGGGCTGGAGGAGCGTTTCGTCGGGCTCCTGGGCGGGGTGTCCGAGACACCGGAGCTGTCGTGGCTGCGACCCTCGTCCGACTGAAGCTGCGCGTCCTCGGGCACACGCTTCGCCGCGAGCGGTGGCGCCTGGTTCTGCTGATCCTCGGGGCGCTGTGGGGCCTGAGCATGCTGCCATCCGTCATCGGCGGGATGGTGTGGCTGTCGCAAGAGGCGCCGGCCAGCGCCAACGACGTCCTCGTGGTGGGCGGGTCGCTCCTCGTGGCCGGGTGGGCGTTCGTGCCGATCCTGGTGCCCGGCATGGACGACTCGCTCGACATCGGCCGCTTCGCGACCTTCGGCCGATCCGCGCGCTCGCTCGCCCCCGGGCTGCTCCTCGCCGGCGCGATGAGCGTCCCGTCGCTCATCACGGCCTGCGTGGTGCTCGCGCCGGCGATCCTGTGGAGCAGGCACAGCGGGGTCTCGCTGGCCGCGAGCCTGGTCATCGCGCCGTTCACCCAGGTCACGTGCCTGCTGGCGGCCCGCATCGCCACGAGTGTGGCGGCGCGGGTGCTCTCGTCGCGCCGTGCTCGCGAGGTCGGCGCGGTGCTGGGCCTCCTCGCCGTGGCGATGATCCTGCCTGCGGTGCTCGCGCTCGGTTCGCTGGGGCTCGAGGGCGCCCTGGAGAAGGTCCCGACCCTCGCCGCGGTCCTCAGCTGGACTCCGCTCGGCGCCCCGTTCGCCGTCCCCTTCGCGGCGCTCCACGGCGACGTCGCTGGTCTCGTCGGGCGCCTGGCCATCACCATGGCGACAGTGGTCCTGGCGGGCGCGAGCTGGGTCCGGACCATGCACGACGCCCTCACCCGGCCACCGTCGCGCTCGGGCCAGGTGCGTCGCCGCGGCGACCAGATGCTCCCCGCGAGGGTCGCGACCCGGCACCCGGGGCTCGTCGCGGCCGCGGCGGTCGCGCGCCGCGGGTTGCGCTACTGGACGGCGGACCCCCGCTACATGAGCGCCCTGCTCGGCGCCGTGGTGGCGCCCCTCCTCATCGTCGTCCTGGCGGCGTCCGTGGCCGACGCGCCCGACGCCGTCGCGCTGGCCCTGGGGACAGTCGTCGGCGGCACGGTCGGGTGGGGCCGGCACAACGACCTCGCCTACGACGGGACGGCCTTCTGGCTGCACGTGGCGGCGCACGTGCCCGGCTGGGCTGACCGGCTCGGCCGCACGGTCTCGACGCTCGTCTGGGCGTTGCCGACGACCGTCGGGCTCGGGCTCCTGGGCGTCTGGCTCAGCGGCAGATGGGACCTCGCCCCCGCGGCGACCGGGGCGGGGGTCGGCGTCCTGCTCTGCGGCCTCGCCGTCTCGTCGGTGGGCAGCGCCCTGCTGCCCTACCCCGTGCCGGAGGCGGGGGCCAATCCCTACGCCGCGCAGATGGGGGCGGTCGGCGCGGCGCTCGTCGCGCAGGTGGCATCGTCCGCGGGGACGTTCCTGCTCTGCGCGCCCGTCCTGGGCCTGTACGCGGCTTCCGTGTGGTGGCGACCCGAGCTCGCGCCCCTGACCGCCGTCGTCGGGGTCGTCGGCGGCGCCGCCGTCCTCGCCGTCGCCGTGTGGGTGGGCGGCCGGCTGTACGACGCGCGGGCCCCGCGGCTGCTCGCGCGCCTCGCGTAGCCGTGCCCTCCGCGGCCCACCCCCGTCATCGGTCCGCCACGCCGTGCCGGGCAGGTGCGCGGCCGGTCCTGGTCTCCGTCCGCCGGAGCCGACGTGCGGCGACCTAGACTCGGGGGATGAGCGAGACCACCCCGTACGGGGCGCCCGCGGAGCCGGCCGGGCCCAGCACGTCGACGAGCGTCCTCGAGCAGACACGGACACGCGAGGAGGTCGAGCCGGGCGACCACGAGCGGTTCGCGCACTACGTCCGCAAGGAGAAGGTGCTGGAGTCCGCGCTGTCGGGCACCCCCGTCGTGGCGCTGTGCGGCAAGGTCTGGGTGCCGGGCCGGGACCCGAACAAGTTCCCCGTCTGCCCGGTGTGCAAGGAGATCTACGACGGCCTGCGACCGCCGGAGGACGGCGACGACGGCGCCTGATCCTCGCCTTCCGGACAACCGACGCGCACCGGTTCAAGATGCGCGACTTGATGATGGATGTCAGTCTCGACGGGACGAGACCGCCCGACCACACCCTCCACGGGCGGCCGACCGAAGGGAAGGTTCGACATGCCGAGCTGGCTTCTCATCCTCATCGTCGGTGTGCTGCTTCTGGTGTTCGGTATCGCTGTCGAGGCGGCCCAGTTCCTCATCTGGCTCGGGATCATCGTGCTGGTCGTCAGCCTGATCATGGGCCTGGTGGGCCGCGGCCGGCGGACCGTCGTCTAGCCCGTCCGCGAGGTGCGCCGGCTGATCGACCGGCGCGCGGAACGCCCCGGGGCCCGCGGGGGCCCCGGGCGGGGGGGGGGGGGCGGGGGGGG
>JAEZBT010000404.1 GCA_023426865.1 Actinomycetes bacterium | reverse complement strand
CTCGCGCTCGGCCCGCTCCCGCTCGGCGCGCTCGCGCTCGGCCCGCTCGGCGGCCTCGAGGACGTCCTCCTTGCGGATGCGCCCGCCGACGCCGGTCCCGGTCACGGTGGACAGGTCCACGCCCTTGTCCGCGGCCAGCTTGCGCACCAGCGGCGTCAGGTAGCCGCCGCCCGGCTGGCCGCCCTGTGCCGCGGACGCAGCGGACACGTCCGAGGCAGGCACGACGTCCCGCTCGGTCGCTGCCTGCTGGCCTGCGGGCACCTGCGCCTGCGCATCCGTGGGCCCGGACACCGGCTCGCTCGTCTGGGGGGTACCCTCGTCGCCGGCGACCGACTGCACGAGGTCGACGCGGGCCTCCTCCTCGGGCGCAGGGGCCGGCGCGGCCTGTTGCGAGCCCTCCACCGAGGGCTCGATCGACGCCGGGCCGGAGTGGTCGGCTCCGGCAGCGGCGCTCTCCGCCGCACCGGCCGTCGTGGGCTCGCCGGCGGCGGCCGGGGTCGCCCCCGCCGCGCCGACTCGGGCGAGCACGGCACCCACCTGTGCCGTCTCGTCCTCGCCGACGAGGATCTCCACCACCGTGCCCGCCACGGGCGACGGGATCTCGGTGTCGACCTTGTCGGTCGAGACCTCGAGCAGCGGCTCGTCGACGTCGACGGACTCGCCGACCTGCTTGAGCCACCGGGTGACGGTGCCCTCCGTGACGGACTCGCCGAGGGCGGGCAGCGTGACGTCCTGCGTCGCGCCCGAGGAGGCCTGGCCGCCGGCCGGCGGCTGCTCGCCACCGGGCTCCGTGACCTCGGCCGGCACCTGGGCCGCCTGCTGCGCAGCGCCGTCGTCGGCCGTGTCAGCCGGCTGCTCGGCGGGCGCAGGCTCCTGGGGTTGCTCGGGCTCGGGCTCGGGGGCGGACGGCTCGGCCTGCGCCGACGCGGCCCCGGCCTCGTCAGCGGAGCCGATGCGCGCGAGGGGGGCACCCACGTCGACCGTCTCGTCCTCGTCGACGAGGATCTCCAGGAGGGTCCCGGTGAACGGCGACGGGATCTCGGTGTCGACCTTGTCCGTCGAGACCTCGAGCAGCGGCTCGTCGACCTGGACGGAGTCGCCCACCTGCTTGAGCCACCGGGTGACTGTTCCCTCGGTGACGCTCTCGCCGAGAGCCGGCATCTGCACGGTTTCGGACATGACCACGCGTCTCCTCGCCTTAGTTGTGGGCGTGCAACGGCTTGCCGGCGAGGGCCAGGAAGGCCTCGCCGAGAGCCTCGTTCTGGGTGGGGTGCGCGTGCACGAGCGCCGCGACGTCCTCCGGGTGCGCCTCCCAGTTGACGACGAGCTGGCCCTCGGCGATGAGCTCGCCGACCCGCGCACCGATCATGTGGACGCCGACGACGGGTCCGTCCTTGCGGCGGACGAGCTTCACGAAGCCGGTCGTGCCGAGGATCTGGCTCTTGCCGTTGCCACCGAGGTTGTACTCGAGGGTCGACACGGCGTCATCGCCGTAGGTCTCCTTGGCCTTCGCCTCCGTCAGACCCACCGAGGCGACCTCGGGCTCGGAGTAGGTCACGCGGGGGATGCCGGACTCGACGAGCGGCGCCGGGTTCAGTCCGGCGATCTCCTCGGCGACGAAGATGCCCTGGGCGAACCCGCGGTGGGCGAGCTGCAGCCCGGGCACGATGTCGCCGACGGCGAAGACGCCGGGCACGTTGGTGCGGAGCCGGTCGTCGGTGAGCACGAACCCGCGGTCCATCCCCACGCCCTGCTCCTCGTAGCCGAGCCCCTCGGTCCGCGGCCCGCGCCCGACGGCGACGAGCAGGTACTCGGCGTCGAAGGTCTTGCCGTCCTCGAGCGTGACGTGCACGCCGTGGTCGTCCTGCGTGACGCCCTGGAAGCGGACGCCGAGGGAGAACTGGATGCCGCGCTTGCGGAACGCCCGCTCGAACGCCTTGGAGAGGGCCTCGTCCTCGGCCGGGACCAGGTGGGGGAGCGCCTCGATGATCGTGACCTCGGCCCCGAACGAGCGCCAGACGCTGGCGAACTCGCTGCCGATGACGCCGCCGCCGAGCACGATGACCGACCCGGGCACGCGGTCGAGCTTCAGCGCGCCGTCGGACGTGATGACCCGGCCGCCGATGTCGAGGCCGGGGAGCGTCCGCGCGTACGAGCCGGTCGCGAGGACCACGTGGCGGCCGGTGTACCGCTGTCCGTCCACCTCGACCGTGTCGGGCCCGACGAGGCGGCCCCAGCCCTCGACGTAGGTGATGCCGTGCGCCTTCACGAGGCCCTGGAGGCCCTTGTGGAGGCGCCCGACGACGGCGTCCTTGTACTCGTGCAGGGCTGGCATGTCGATGCCCTCGAGGCTGGCGCGGACGCCGAACTTGGCGCTCTCGCGGGCCGCGTCGGCGATCTCGGCCGCGTGCAGCAGCGCCTTGGTGGGGATGCAGCCGTAGTGCAGGCAGGTGCCCCCGACCTTGTCCGCCTCGATGAGTGCGACGCTCAGGCCGAGCTCCGTCGCCCGCAGGGCGGTCGCGTAGCCACCGCTCCCGCCGCCGAGGACAACGATGTCGTAGACGGTGGGGGTGTCGGCCATGACTCTCCTCGGTCGCGCGCGGGGCGGGCTCCGATCATCTTGTCATCCCCTGAGCAGGGGCGTGAACCTGAACCGGGATCCGCCGGGGGTTGTGGGATTCATCCTACGTCTAAGCACGGCCCGGACCGGACGTACTCTTGCGCTCATGGCGAAGTTCGGACGGCTCTTCGGCCGCGCCCGCGAGAAGCGGGAGGGAGCCGCCGCCGCCGAGCAGGCGACGCGTGAGCACCTCGCCCGTTTCGCGGCCGAGCGCGCCGGGGTCGAGGCGTACATCGAGCCGGCGACCCGCACCACGCCGACGACGATGGTGCTCGTCGCCCTCACCGGGGAGTGGACGCGGCGCCGGGTGCCCGACGAGCGCACGGCCCGCGAGATCGCCCGCGGGCTCGCGATCCCGGTCTACGACGTCCAGCTCACCGGGTACCCGCGCCGGATGCGGGAGTGGAACGCCAAGCAGCGCCGCGGCCGGTGACGCCTCAGCGCTGCCCGGACTCGAGCAGCGCCAGGAGGGTCCGGACGCCCACGCCGGTGCCGCCGCGAGGGGTGTAGCCCCACGGCTCGTGCTCGTTGAACGACGGGCCGGCGATGTCCAGGTGCGCCCACGGGACGTCCGCGACGAACTCCTTGAGGAACAGCCCCGCCACGAGCATCCCGCCGCTGCGGTCGCCGATGTTCGCCAGGTCCGCCACCGAGGACTTCAGGCTCGCGCGCAGCTCGACCGGCAGGGGCATCGGCCAGAACTGCTCGCCGGCGGTCCGCGCCGCGTCGACGACGGCGTCCGGCATCCCCGCGGTGCCCATGACGGCCGACACGAGCGGGCCGAGCGCGACGATCTGCGCGCCCGTGAGCGTCGCGATGTCGACGATCGCGTCGGGCTTCTCCTCGCGCGCCGCCACGAGCCCGTCGGCGAGCACCAGGCGGCCCTCGGCGTCGGTGTTGAGGACCTCGACCGTCGTGCCGCCGCGCTGCGTGATGACGTCCGACGGGCGCTGCGCGGTGCCCGACGGCATGTTCTCGGCCAGGCACAGCCAGCCGGTGACGGCGACCGGCAGCTCGAGGGCGGCGGCGGCCAGCACCGTGTGCAGCACCGCGGCGGCGCCCGCCATGTCGCTCTTCATCGTCTCCATGGACTTGGCCGGCTTGATCGACAGGCCGCCGGAGTCGAACGTGATGCCCTTGCCGACGAGCGCGACCGTGCGCTTGGCCCGCGCCGGCGCGTAGGCCCCGCGCACCAGGCGCGGGGGCCGCCCCGCGCCCTGGCCCACCGCCCCCA
>JAEZBT010000360.1 GCA_023426865.1 Actinomycetes bacterium | reverse complement strand
GGCCCGGCCGGGACCGGGCCACCCGCGGGTCGAGTCGGTCTCAGGGGTGCCGGTCAGCCACCGATGGCTTCGCGGACGTTGTTGAGCCCCTTCTCCCAGGCGTCACCCGGTGCGACGTTGCCCGCCTGCATGTCGGCGAGCGCGTTGAGCAGACCGATGCCGATGGCGCCCGTGTCCGGCCCGTTGTAGGAGGACTTGTAGTTCAGCACCGACTCGCTGATGACCTCGCCGATCGGCGAGTCGCCGTAGAAGTCGTCGGTGTAGCCGAGCACCGCGTCGCTGTTCAGCGCGTCCTTGGCGGCCGGGAACGTGCCCGTGAGCTCGAAGTGGTCCGTCTGGCCCTCGGCGGACATCATCGTCTCGATGTACTGCCAGGCGCCCGCCTTGTTGTCGGCGCGGGCCGGGATCGCGATGACGCTGCCGCCCCAGTTGCCGCCCACGCCGGGCACGTTCGCCACGCGCCAGTCGCCGGCCGAGTCCGGCGCCGCATTCTTGATGCCCTGGAGCATCCACGACGGCGCGACGGTCACGGCGAAGGTCCCGTTCGCCTTGCCGGGGTCCCACCCGGACGACCAGGCCGCGATGTTCGCGCTGATCCCGGCCTCATAGGCGTCGACGGCGATCTGGAACGCTTCCTCCACCTCGGGGTTGGAGTCGTAGATCAGCTCGCCGTCGGGCGAGTAGTACTTGTTCTCGACCTGGTTGACGGTCGAGAAGAAGATGCTCGTCTCGACGTTGTCGATGAACGGCTTGCCGGTGGCCGCGGTGTACTCCTCGCCCATCGCGATGAAGTCCTCCCACGTGGCCCACGCCTCGGCGACCTCGGCCGGGTCGGTGGGCAGGCCGGCCTCCTCGAAGAGGTCGGCGCGGTAGGCGAAGCCCAGCCCGCCGACGTCGGTCGGGATGCCGATGATGGAGCCGTCCTCGGCCGTCGCGAAGTCGATCGCCCAGTCGAGGTACTGCTCGCCGATGTCGTCGCCGCCGAGCGTGCGCAGGTCGACGAAGTTCTCCGGGTTGGCGACGAACTTCGGCAGGTCGTCGTTCTGGATCATCACGAGGTCCGGCACCTCGCCGCCGGCCAGGGCGGCGGTCAGCGCGGTGGCGGTCTCCGTGGTGCTGCCGACCTCGCTGAGCTTGACGTCGGCCTCCGGGCGCTTGTCCAGGTACTCCTGGAGGCCGTCCTGGGCCCCGATGCCGGTGAAGGACCAGAACTGCACCTCGGCGTTCGGGTCGCCGCCGTCGTCGGAGCCCGACGACGACCCTCCTCCACCGCCGGAGCAGGCACTCAGGACCAGGGCGAACCCACTGACAGCGGCGACGTACGCCGGCACACGAGACTTCACGTCAGTTCCTCCTCCATTGGAGTTCCGCTTCCTCGAGCCGGCGGGTCCGGGGGCACGTGTACATCGTTGGACACCGAACTCATCGGCCGAAACAGTTTCGCTACCTTTCGGCTCAGGTCGCGAGGGTAGCCACGGCGGAGAGGATGCGTCAATAGCCCGATTCGTCGTGGCGGCGCGGCGCTTTGGTCGGTGCGTGGGCGCCCGCTATCCTCGAAACAGGTTTCGGGTCGGGAGGGACGAGATGGCCGGGCGATCGCCGGGCCGTGTCACGCTGGTCGACGTCGCCGTCGCGGCGGGCGTCACCAAGGGCACGGTCTCGAAGGTGTTGAACGAGCGGAGCGACGTCGCCGCGGACACGCGCGCACGCGTCCTGGCCGCCGTCGACCGGCTGGGCTACCGGCCCCCGCGCACGCAGTGGGAGCCCCCACGGGCGCGCACGCTCGCCGTGGTGTTCGAGGCGCTCGACTCCCCCTACATCACCAACGTCCTGCAGGGCATCCTGTCCGCCACCACCGCCGCGGACACCAACCTGCTCGTGCGCCTCCCCCCGGACCGCTCGGTGCGCGCGACGCGCGCCGCGGCCCGGGCGTGGGTCGCCGAGCAGCAGCGGGCGGGCGTCGTCGGCATCATCGGCCTCACGCTCGGCGAGCCGTCGGCGGTCCTCCAGGCCGCCAAGGACGTCGGGATGCCGTTCGTCATGGTCGACCCCGTCGACGTGCGCGACCCGACGGTCGTGACCATCGGGTCGACGAACTGGGTGGGTGGGCGCACCGCGACGGAGCACCTGCTGGGCCTCGGCCACCGGCGGATCGGGTGGATCGGCGGCCCGGACGCCTCCGCCGCCGCCCGCGAGCGGTTCCACGGCTACACCGCCGCGCTCGACTCCGCGGGCCTGCGCCTCGACCGGACTCTCGTGCGCCAGGGGTTCTTCTCGGTCGAGACGGGCGTCACCCTCGGCACGGAGCTCCTGACGATGCCGGAGCCACCCACGGCGATCGCGTGCGGCGACGACGAGATCGCCGTCGGCGTCCTGGCCGCCGCACGCGAGCTGGGCGTGCCCGTGCCGGGGCGGCTGAGCGTCGTCGGGTTCGACGACACCCCGCAGGCCCTGTGGACGACCCCGGCCCTGACGTCGGTGCACCAGCCGCTCACCGGGATGGGGCGGATGGCGGTCGAGACGGTGCTGGCCATGGGCGACGGCGTCCAACCGCCATCCCGCCAGGTCCAGCTCGTCACCACCCTGACCGTGCGCGACTCCACGGCCCCCGCGCCCGCCGCCTGACGCCTCGGGCCGGTCCCCTCAGAACCGATCCGGATCGGTCGATGGGACCGGACGGAGGTGCCCTGATGACGCCACGTCCCGACGGACGCGCGCGCCCGGCGGTCGTCGGCGCCGGTGTCGTCGCCGTCGTGGTGGCGGTGGCCGCCGCGAGACTCGGCCTGGATGCCGCCGACGGACCCTGGACCGACGTGGGGCTGGCGGTGGACGCTGCCGCGGCCGCCCTGATGGGCCTCACCGCGCGGCGCATCCTGACGTTCCCGCGGGACCGGCACAGCCGGCGCGCCTGGGTGCTGCTGACCGCCTTCCCCCTCGTCTGGCTGGTCGCTCCGCTCGCCTGGCTCGTCGACGCGCCCCTCCTCGCGGACGCCGCCCGGGCCGTCGCGGTCGTGCTCGTCGCCGCGTCGTGGTGGTTCGCGTCACGCGTCGGCGGCACGCTCTCGCGCGTCCGCCCGGTCGTCGACGGAGGGATCGGC
>JAEZBT010000159.1 GCA_023426865.1 Actinomycetes bacterium | reverse complement strand
GGCGACGTGCGCCCGGGCGACGGCCGCGACCCGACGCTCGTGGGCGACACGCTCGCGCGCCTGGCCGCCGAGCGCGGGTGGAGCGAGCCGCTGTCGGTGGGCGGCGTCGTCGGGCGTTGGCGCGAAGTCGTGGGCGACGAGATCGCCGACCACTGCACGCCCGAGACGTTCGAGAAAGGCCTGCTGGTCGTGCGTGCGGACTCGACGACCTGGGCGACCAGCCTCCGCCTGCTCGCGCCGCGGCTCCTGGCGCGCCTGACCGAGGAGGTCGGGCCCGACGTCGTCACGGAGGTCCGGGTGCTCGGCCCGGCCGGTCCGCGCTGGGCCAAGGGGAAGCGCTCGGTGCCCGGGCGTGGCCCGCGCGACACCTACGGCTGACGCCCCGCCGGCGTCGACCGCCGGCCGGCGTCGGCGATCCGCTCCGCTGCGCTCTGACGCGAGAACCCCGGCCCGGCCACCCCCTGGTCACCCCCGGGATCCGTTCGCGCGTCCTGGCTGTGCGAAAGCGGCCCAGAGGGGCATCACACGGTAGACTGACTCCTGTCATTCCTGGTGTTCGCGCGCGCCGCGCCGCGGGCTCGGCCGATCGGCGTGCCCGCTCGACGACGCCCCGTACCCGCCAGGTCCCAGCGTGGAGGACCGCACCGGTTCGCGCGCGCGTCACACGCACGAGGAGCACCTTCGCCCGTGGCTGATCCCACCGCCAGCACCCTCCCCGTGACCCCCGAGACGTCATCGCCGCGCTACGACGCGAGCGCGATCACCGTGCTCGAGGGGCTCGAGGCCGTCCGCAAGCGCCCGGGCATGTACATCGGCTCGACAGGCCCGCGCGGTCTGCACCACCTCGTGTACGAGGTGGTCGACAACTCGGTCGACGAGGCGCTCGCCGGCCACTGCGACCACATCGAGGTCACGCTCCTGGCGGACGGCGGCGCCCGCGTCGTCGACAACGGCCGCGGCATCCCGGTCGGCATCGTCGAGAGCGAGGGCAAGCCGGCCGTCGAGGTCGTGCTCACCGTGCTCCACGCCGGCGGCAAGTTCGGCGGCGGCGGCTACGCGGTCTCGGGCGGCCTGCACGGCGTCGGCGTCTCCGTGGTGAACGCGCTGTCGCACCGGCTCACCGTCGAGGTGCGCCGCCAGGGCCACGTGCACCGCCAGGAGTACCGCGACGGCGTCCCGCAGGCGCCGCTCGAGGTCGGCGAGGAGACCGAGGACACCGGCACCAGCGTCACCTTCTGGCCGAACTCCGACATCTTCGAGACCACCGACTTCGACTTCGAGACCCTTCGCTCGCGGTTCCAGCAGTACGCGTTCCTCAACAAGGGCCTGAAGATCACGCTCGTCGACGAGCGCCCGCAGCACACCGGGACCGAGGACGAGATCACCGACGCCGTCGCCGCGAAGAGCGCACACGAGGCGGACGGCATCACCGAGGCGGGCAACGGCTCGCCGGCGCGCACCGTCGTCTACAAGTACGACGGTGGCCTGGTCGACTACGTCAAGCACCTGAGCTCGACCAAGAAGGTCGACCTCGTGCACCCGGAGGTCATCGACTTCTCCGCGGAGGACACCGAGCGCCGGATCTCCGTCGAGATCGCGATGCAGTGGACCACCGCCTACTCGGAGTCGGTGCACACCTACGCGAACACCATCTCGACCACCGAGGGCGGCACGCACGAGGAGGGCTTCCGCGCGGCGCTGACCACGCTCATCAACAAGTACGCGCGCGAGAAGAACATCCTCAAGGAGAAGGAGGACAACCTCACCGGCGACGACGTCCGCGAGGGCCTGACCGCCGTCATCTCCGTCAAGCTCGGCGAGCCGCAGTTCGAGGGCCAGACCAAGACGAAGCTCGGCAACACCGAGGCGCGGACGTTCGTGCAGAAGGTCGTCGGCGACCAGCTCGCCGACTGGCTGGACGCGCACCCGGGCGAGGCGCGCGACGTCATCCGCAAGTCGATCCAGGCGTCGCAGGCACGGATGGCGGCCCGCAAGGCGCGCGAGGCCACTCGCCGCAAGGGCCTGCTCGAGTCCGGCGGAATGCCCGGTAAGCTCAAGGACTGCCAGTCCAACGACGCGTCCGAGTCCGAGATCTTCATCGTCGAGGGTGACTCCGCAGGTGGCTCGGCCGTCCGCGGCCGCAACCCGCGCACCCAGGCGATCCTCCCGCTCCGCGGCAAGATCCTGAACGTCGAGCGGGCGCGGCTGGACCGCGCGCTCGGCAACGCCGAGGTCCAGGCGCTGATCACGGCGTTCGGCACGGGCATCGGCGAGGACTTCGACATCGCCAAGCTGCGGTACCACAAGATCGTGCTCATGGCCGACGCCGACGTCGACGGCCAGCACATCACGACGCTGCTGCTCACCCTGCTGTTCCGGTACATGCCCGAGCTCATCACCAACGGGCACGTGTACCTCGCGCAGCCGCCGCTCTACCGGATCAAGTGGTCGAACTCGTCGCACGACTACGTCTTCTCCGACCGCGAGCGCGACGCCGTCCTCGCCGCCGGGCAGGCCGCCGGCAAGCGGATCCCCAAGGAGAACGGCATCCAGCGTTACAAGGGTCTCGGCGAGATGGACTACCACGAGCTGTGGGAGACCACGATGGACCCGGACCACCGGATCCTCCTGCAGGTCACCCTCGACGACGCGGCCGCCGCCGACGAGATCTTCTCGGTGCTCATGGGTGAGGACGTGGAGTCCCGACGCTCCTTCATCCAGCGCAACGCCAAGGACGTGAGGTTCCTGGACATCTAGCGATGGCCGACGGCGGCCGGCGCGCCCCGCGCGGTCGCCACCCAGGAACCGGACGAGACGAGGACATGTGAGCGAGCAGACCCCCCCGAACGACGGCGACGTCACCGGCCCCGAGTCCGCCGGCCCCGAGGTGACCCTCGACCCGGTCGAGATCGACCCCGCCGTCGACCGCATCCAGCCGGTCGACCTGCAGCTGGAGATGCAGCGGTCGTACCTCGACTACGCGATGAGCGTCATCGTCGGCCGCGCGCTGCCGGACGTCCGCGACGGCCTCAAGCCGGTGCACAACCGCGTCCTGTACGCGATGTACGACGGCGGCTACCGGCCCGACCGGCAGTTCTCCAAGTGCAGCCGCGTCGTCGGCGACGTCATGGGCAAGTACCACCCGCACGGCGACGTCGCGATCTACGACGCGCTCGTCCGCCTCGTGCAGGACTGGACGATGCGGTACCCGCTGGTCCAGGGCCAGGGCAACTTCGGTTCGCCGGGCAACGACCCTGCCGCCGCCCCGCGGTACACCGAGTGCCGGATGGCGCCGCTCGCCATGGAGATGGTGCGCGACATCGACGAGGACACCGTCGACTTCCGCGACAACTACGACGGCCGCACCAAGGAGCCCGTCGTCCTGCCGGCCCGGTTCCCGAACCTGCTGGTCAACGGCAGCGCGGGCATCGCCGTGGGCATGGCCACGAACATCCCGCCGCACAACCTGCGTGAGGTCGCGTCGGGCGTGCAGTGGTACCTGGAGCACCCGGAGGCGACGAAGGAGGAGCTGCTCGAGGCGCTCATCCAGCGGATCCAGGGCCCGGACTTCCCGACGGGCGCGACCATCCTGGGCCGGCGCGGCATCGAGGACGCGTACCGCACGGGCCGCGGCTCGATCACGATGCGCGCGGTCGTCACGGTCGAGGAGATCCAGAACCGCACCTGCCTGGTGGTCAGCGAGCTGCCGTACCAGGTCAACCCCGACAACCTCGCGTCGAAGATCGCGGACCTCGTCAAGGACGGCCGGGTCGCCGGGATCGCGGACATCCGCGACGAGACCTCCGGCCGCACGGGCCAGCGCCTCGTCATCGTGCTCAAGCGCGACGCCGTCGCGAAGGTCGTGCTGAACAACCTCTACAAGCACACCCAGCTGCAGGACACCTTCGGCGCGAACATGCTCGCGCTGGTCGAGGGCGTCCCGCGGACCCTGTCGATCGACGCGTTCGTGCGGCACTGGGTGAACCACCAGCTCGACGTCATCCAGCGGCGGACCCGGTTCCGCCTGCGCCAGGCCGAGGAGCGGGCGCACGTACTGCGCGGCTACCTCAAGGCGCTCGACGCGCTCGACGAGGTCATCGCGCTCATCCGCGCGTCGGCCACCGTCGAGGACGCGCGCGAGGGCCTGATGACGCTGCTCGAGGTCGACGAGATCCAGGCCCGCGCGATCCTCAACCTGCAGCTGCGCCAGCTGGCCGCCCTCGAGCGCCAGAAGATCCTGGACGAGTACGAGCAGCTGATGGCGAAGATCGCCGACTACACCGACATCCTCGCCAAGCCCGAGCGCCAGCGGGAGATCGTCGGCAGCGAGCTGGGCGAGATCGTCGACAAGTACGGCGACGACCGCCGCACCCAGGTGCTCCCCTACGACGGCGAGGTCTCCATGGAGGACCTCATCGCCGAGGAGGAGGTCGTCGTCACGATCACGCGCGGCGGCTACGTCAAGCGCACCCGCAGCGACCAGTACCGCGTGCAGAAGCGCGGCGGCAAGGGTGTGCGTGGCGCACAGCTGCGGGCGGACGACGTCGTCGAGCACTTCGGCGTCACGACGACGCACCACTGGCTGCTGTTCTTCACGAACCTCGGCCGCGTGTACCGGGCCAAGGCCTACGAGCTGCCCGAGGGCGGCCGCGACTCGAAGGGCCAGCACGTCGCGAACCTGCTGGCGTTCCAGCCGGGAGAGCAGATCGCCAAGATCATCGACCTGCGCGACTACGAGCAGGCCGAGTACCTGGTGCTCGCCACCCGGCGCGGGCACGTGAAGAAGACGCGCCTGTCGGAGTACGACTCGCCGCGGTCCGGCGGCCTCATCGCGATCAACCTGCGCGAGGACGACGACGGCGGCACCGACGAGGTCGTCTCGGCCGCACTCATCGACGACGGCGACGAGCTGCTGCTGGTGTCACGGCTCGGCCAGGCCGTGCGGTTCCGCGCCGAGGCCGACCAGCTCCGCGCCATGGGCCGGGCCACGGCCGGCGTCACCGGCATGAAGTTCGAGGGCGACGACGAGCTTCTCGCGATGGACGTCGTCCGCGAGAGCTCCTACCTCGTCACGGTGACCGACGGCGGGTACGCGAAGCGCTCGGACATGCACCGCGTGAACGCGCAGGGCAACCTCGACTACCGGCGGACCAACCGCGGCACCAAGGGTGTGCGCGCGGTCCGGCTGCCGGACGGTCGCGGCAACCTGGTCGGCGCGAAGATGGTCGAGCAGGGCGACGAGGTGCTCGTCGTGATGGAGAGCGGCAAGGTTGTCCGCTCGAGCGTCGACGAGATCCCCGTGTACGGCCGCGACTCCGCGGGCGTGATCCTCGCCAAGCCCGACGCCGGGGACCGGATCCTCGCCGTCGCGCGCAACGTCGAGCGCAACCTCGGCGGCGAGGACGGTGTGGAGAACTCTGGCGAGAACGGTGACGAGAACGGCTCGGGCGACGGCTCGGCACCCGCACCGGCCGCTGATGCGGCTACCGTTGACCCCGCTGCGGGCACGCCCGCGCACCTGGACGAGGACGCGGACCCGGACGAGGGCGCGGACGAGCAGGGGAACGCCGGACCGACCTCGGCCGAGCAGACCCCGACTGAGGGAGACCGATGAGCAGCGAGCGGACCCAACCGCCGTCGATCGCGCCGAAGAAGACGCCGGCGAGCCGACCGGCGGGCATGCCCGCGGACGACCAGTCCGGCGTGCGCCCGGTGACCGGTCCGGTCAGCGGCGGCACCGCGCCGTCGATGGGTGACCGGCTCCGCCGTGGCGCCGAGGCGCTGCGCGGCTCGCAAGCCGACTCCGCCGCGCGGTCCGACGCCACCC
>JAEZBT010000121.1 GCA_023426865.1 Actinomycetes bacterium | reverse complement strand
CCCCCCCGGCCCCCCCCCCCCCCCCCACACCGTGGGTCGATCGCCCTTGACGTTGACGATCTGGCGCAGCTCGTGCACGGCGTCCATGCCGCAGCCGACGTCGACGCCGACGGCCGAGGGTTTGCGGCAGGTGCTGTGCCGTGGTGCTCTCGTCTCGGTGATGCGATGCAGGGCGACCATCATCGGGGCCCAGGCGTCGCAGCCGGCAGAGGTTTTCTCAGCGCATCCGCCGAGGGGGCGACCCGTGCGACACGCAGCCAGGACGAGGCACCGGGACCGGGACGTCGAGGGCGTGCGCGTGCACTACCGGGAGGCGGGCGTGCCGTCGACGACGGCGGTCGTCCTCCTGCACGGATTCCCCAGCTCGTCCTACTCCTTCCGGGCCGTGCTGCCGGTGCTGGGGGAGCGCGTCTACGCGGTCGCCCCGGACCTGCCCGGGTTCGGCTTCTCGGACGCCCCACCGCCCGAGGAGTTCGAGTACACCTTCGAGCGGCTCTCCCGGGCGATCGAGGCGCTCGTCGAGGGCCTCGGCGTCGAGCGGTACGTCCTCTACGTGACCGACTTCGGGACGCCGGTCGGCTACCTCATGGCCCTGCGGCATCCGGAGCGGGTGCTGGGTCTGGTGGTGCAGAACGGCAACGCGCACGAGGCGGGCCTGAACGAGGCGTGGGGCGCTGCCCGCCGCTTCTGGGAGTCGCCGACCGCCGAGAACCGGGCCGCGCTGCCCGAGTGGCTGACATTCGAGGGAACCCGGGACCAGTACCTGAGCGGGCTGCCGCCGGAGGTCGCGGAGCTCCAGCCGCGCGAGTCCTGGCACCTGGACTGGGACCGGCTCTCGCGGCCGGGCAACCTGGAGGCGCAGTTCCGGCTGTTCGTCGACTACCGCACGCACGTCGCGCGGTTCGACGACATCGCGGCGTACCACCGCGCGCACCAGCCCCCGTGCCTGGTGCTCTGGGGCCGGCACGACGCGTTCTTCGACATCGCCGAGGTGCTGGCGTACCACCGGGCGCTGGACGCGCTCGAGGCGCACATCTTCGACGGTGGTCACTTCCTGCTCGAGACGCACGCCGACGAGGTCGCGAAGGCCCTCGTGAGGTTCGCCGTTGACGTCTACGACAGGTCCGGCGTGCGGTGCTGACCCGCTGCCCCCACAGCGCCCGGCGCACGCGTCCGTCAGCGCGCGGCGCGCGCGTCCGTCAGCCAGGCGCGGACGTCGGCGGGAGGCGCCTCGCCACGGCGTCGGCGACGACGGCCGTCACGTGGGGCGCGACGTGCAGGTTCAGGGCCGGCTCGAACAGCTCGGCCTCGAGCAGCACGATGCCGTGCTGGGCCGAGTCGACGAGGTCGATCCGCGCGTACAGGGGGGCGTCGCAGCCCGTCACCGCCTGCACGGCCGCCAGGGTCCGACGCGCGAAGGTCTCCTCGGCGTCGGTCGTCGCGACGGGCCGCGGATCCTCCTGGTAGACGCCGCCGCGCAGGCCCCCGCCCGGCGCGAGCAGCGCACCCTTGGCGATGGCGTGCGTGAGGGCGCCGTCGACGAGGTACAGGGCCTTCTCCAGGCCCGCGGAGAGCTCGGGGATCTCGGGCTGCACCATGGCGACGTTCCCGCCCGCGACGATCCGCTCGGCCAGCGCGAGGGCGGCCGGGTCGTCGGCGCGGAACAGGCCGGTGTCGCGCGCACCCGCGGAGACCGCGGGCTTGACGACGACGTGCGCGTCGCCCCGGGCGGCCAGCGCGGCACGGGCGGCACGGGCGTCGTCGTAGTACGCGGTGGGCACGACGGCGACGCCTTCGGCCGCCAGCGCGGCGAGGTAGCGCTTGTCGAGGTTCCAGCGGACGAGCGCCGGCGGGTTGACCAGGGTGCTGACGCGCTCGACGTGCGCCAGCCAGGCCACCAGCTCGCCCATCCGCTCCGGGTAGTCCCAGGGACTGCGCAGCACGAGCAGGTCGAAGGCCGTCCAGTCCACGGCGCCGTCGTGCCAGACCACCGGCGCCGCGTCGACGCCGCGTTCGCGCAGGGCGGCGACCAGCAGGGGAGTGTCGTGGTCGGGGTCCTCGACCGGGTAGCCGTCGGTCACCACGATCCCGACGCGCGGGGCCGTGCCGTGGGCGGAAGAGCGGGGGTGCGTCACGAGCACGTGACCCTACGCCTGCGCCGCCAGCGGGAGAGCGTCGACGATTCCGAGGCCGACGGCGGGCATGCCGACGAGGACTACCTGGCGGTGTCGGTGGTGGTGGGTACGTTCGTGGCTCAACCGTGCCGGGACCGATCGGCTCCGGCGGCACACCACCAGGGGGCCGTGATGGTCGACTACCGCATCGAGCTCGTCTTCGTCCCCGTCGCGGACACCGACAGGTCACGCGCCTTCTACGGCGACACGTTGGGGTGGTCCGTGGACCACGACGTGCGGGTGAGCGACGACCTGCGGTTCGTGCAGGTGACCCCGCCGGGGTCGGCGTGCTCGATCGCGTTCGGCGAGGGCATCGGCGGCGACATGGCACCGGGGACGCTTCGCGCGCTCCAGGTGGTCGTCGCGTCGGCGGACGAGGCGCGCGCCGACCTCGTCGCCCGCGGCATCGAGGTCTCGCCGGTCGAGGACCTCGACTGGGGCCGGTTCGTGCACTTCGCGGACCCGGACGGCAACACCTGGGCTGTCCAGGAGCTGCCGAAGCGGGGCTGATCAGCCCGCCCGCAGGACCTTCGCCATCGGGCGGCCCTTGGCGAGCTCGTCGACCAGCTTGTCGAGGTAGCGGATCTTCTGCATGAGCGGGTCCTCGATCTCCTCGACCCGCACGCCGCACACGACGCCGGTGATGAGCGACGCGTCCGGGTTCATCGCCGGGGCGCGGGCGAAGAACGTCTCCAGGTCGACGCCGTCGGCCATGGCGCGGGCGAGCCCCCCGGCGTCGTAGCCGGTCAGCCAGCAGATGACCTCGTCGACCTCGGCCCGGGTGCGGCCCTTGCGCTCGACCTTGGCGACGTAGAGCGGGTGGAGGTTCGCGACGCTCATCGCGAAGATGCGGCGTCCTGGCATCGTCGGCTCCCGTGGTCGTGCGCCCGCGGGCGGTGGGGTCAGGCGAGCCTACGCTCCCCCCGCTGCGGCTCCGGCCCACCTGGCGCCGGCCCGCCGAGCAGCGTGCGCGGTGGAGCCCGGCTGGTCGCCGGCGGCCAGTGCCGTGGCGTCTCACACTGCGAAGATCGTCTTCGCCACGTATAACGAGGGATGAGCACCCCCCTCGAGGACTACGCCCTGCTGTCCGATCTCCAGACCGGCCCGCTGGTCTCCAGGGAGGGCAGCGTGGACTGGCTCTGCCTGCCGCGCTTCGACTCGCCAGCCGTCTTCTCGGCGCTGCTGGGCGGGCCCGACGACGGTCGGTGGCAGCTGTCCGCCGTCGACGGCGAGGTGGTCGAACGCCGGTACCTGCCGCACACGTTCGTGCTGGAGACGACGTGGCGGACGCCGACCGGCAAGGTCCGGGTGACGGACTTCCTGGCGCCCAGCACGACGCGCGGCGACCTGATCCGCCGGGTCGAGTGCCTGGAAGGCACGGTCGAGGTGGAGCACGACCTGCGGCTGCGGTTCGACTACGCGCGCGCCACGCCCTGGGTGCGCATCATCGAGAACGGCGAGCCGACGCTGCTGTCCATCGCAGGGCCGGACGGGCTGCGCCTGAGCGGCCCGCTGCTGCGCTGGTCGCGTCCCGACGACGGGGTGGACGAGGACCGGGTCGACCACAGCGCTGCCGGGCAGCCCGGCGCGTACCGGTCGGCGACCGAGGAGGAGGCGGGCGTGCGCGCCCCGAGACTGACCGGGCGCTTCGCGCTCGGCGAGGGGGACACGTCGTGCTGGGACCTGACCTGGTTCCGGTCCTACGAGGAGCCGCCCACGCCCGCCGACCCCGAGCACATGCTGGCCGAGGCGGTGCGGATGTGGACCGATTGGAGCGCGCAGCTCACCGTGCACACCGACCACGAGCCGATGGTGCTGCGCTCGCTGCTGGTGCTGCGCGCCCTGACCCACTCGGCGACCGGCGGGATCGTCGCCGCACCGACGGCGTCGCTGCCGGAGGAGCTCGGCGGCGGCCGCAACTGGGACTACCGCTACGTGTGGCTGCGTGATGCGGCCCTGACCATCGAGGTGGCGATCGCGCACGGCCTGACGAACGGTGCGCGACTGTGGCGCGACTGGCTGCTGCGCGCCGTCGCGGGGGACGCCCACGCGATCAAGATCATGTACGGGCTCGGTGGGGAACGGGAGCTCACCGAGCGGGAGCTGCCGCACCTCGGCGGGTACGAGGGCTCGCGCCCCGTCCGCATCGGCAACGGCGCCGCGGACCAGTACCAGGCGGACGTCGTCGGCGAGGTCATGATCGCCCTGGCCCAGCTGCGCGACGCCGGCGTCGCCGAGGACGAGTACTCATGGGGCCTGCAGAAGAGCCTCCTGGCGTACTGCGAGGAGAACCGCGAGCGCAAGGACCACGGGATCTGGGAGATGCGCGGAGACACCCACTACTTCACGCACGGGCGGGCCATGATGTGGGCTGCGTTCGACCAGGGCATCCGTGCGGTCACCGAGCACGGCCTGGACGGGCCGGCCGACCGCTGGCACGAGCTCCGCGAACGGCTGCGCGAGGAGATCGAGACCCACGGGTTCGACGCGGGCATCGACAGCTTCACGCAGACGTACGACAGCACGGAGGTCGACGCGTCACTCCTGCAGCTGCCGCACACCGGGTTCCTCGCGTACGACGACCCGCGGATGCTCGGCACCGTCGCCCGCATCGAGCGCGACCTGCGGGACGAGCACGGCCTGCTGCTGCGCTACCGGACCGAGGCCGGGATGGACGGGCTCGAGGGGGACGAGCCCCCTTTCCTCATCTGCGCCTTCTGGCTCGTCGAGCAGTACGCGATGAGCGGTCGGCTCGACGACGCGGAGCAGCTCATGGAACGGCTCGTCGCCTGCGCGAACGACCTCGGCCTGCTCAGCGAGGAGTACGACCCGGACGCCGGGCGGCTGATCGGCAACTTCCCGCAGGCGTTCAGTCACCTGGGCCTGATCCGTGCCGCCGACGCGATCGCCGAGGCGCACGCGCAGGCGGGCCGGCGCTGAGCGCGGTCAGCTGAGGGCCTCGGCGAGCACGCGGGCGAGCTCGGCGCGTCGGCGCGTGCCTTGTGCTCGGGCCCGGCCCGCTCGCCGACCCGCCGGGCGAAAGATGCGTGCAGTGGGCCCTGGCGGCGTCCTCAGCGCGCAACAATCGGTTCACTGGCGGGGAGGAGGGCGCGTGGCCGTCGGGCTGTACCTCGCCGCCGCCGTGGTGGGCGGTCTGCTGGCGGTCGCCCTCCGGTTGCCGCCGCTCGTCGGCTACCTCGCGGCCGGCTTCGCCCTCGGTGCCTTCGGGGCGCCGGAGCCGGACGGCCTGGAGTCGATCGCCCAGCTCGGCGTCGTCCTGCTCCTGTTCGCCATCGGGCTCAAGTTCGACGTGCGCACCCTGCTGCGCCGCGAGATCTGGGTCACCACCAGCGTCCACGTCGTGCTGTCCACGGCCATCGCCCTGGGGTTCCTCGGGCTGCTGGCCCTGGTCGGGCCGCCGCTCATCGCCGACGAGCCGGTCGGCGGGCTCGCGCTCGTCGGGTTCGCGCTGTCGTTCTCCTCGACCGTGTTCGTGGTGAAGGTGCTCGAGGACCGCTCCGACACCACGTCCTTGTACGGGCGCATCGCCGTCGGTGTGCTGGTGCTCCAGGACGTCGTCGCCGTCGGGTTCATGGCCGTCGTCGCCGGCGAGCGCCCCAGCCCGTGGGCGCCCCTGCTGCTGCTCCTCGTGCCGGGTGGCTGGGTGCTGCACCGGATCTGGGACCGGATCGGGCACGGTGAGCTCCAGGCGCTGTTCGGCGTGACCGTCGCTGTCGCGCTCGGGTGGGGGCTCTTCGAGGCGGCCGGACTGCACGGGCAGCTCGGTGCCGTCCTCATGGGGGTGCTGCTCGCCAAGCACCCCAGCGCGCCGGAGCTCTCACGGTCGTTGATGACGTTCAAGGACCTCATGCTCGTCGGCTTCTTCCTGCAGATCGGGCTGCACGGGACGCCTGGGCTCACCGAGGTGCTGCTCGCGCTGGCGGTGCTCGTCCTGCTGCCGGTGCAGGTCGCCATCTTCGCGGTCCTGCTGTGGGCGCTGAGGCTGCGGCGGCGGACGGCGTTCCTCGCCAGCCTGGTGCTGGCCAACTTCTCGGAGTTCGGGATCATCGTCGCGGCGGTCGGTGAGACGGAGGGGCTGCTGAGCGAGCGGTGGCTCGTGGTGATCTCGATGGCCGTGGCGATCAGCTTCGTCGTCGCGGCCCTCGTCAACCGCCGCGGGGTCGAGCTCGCGACGCGCATGGTCAAGCTGCTGCCCCACCACAGCACGTCGCAGCTGCACCCGGACGACCGTCTCGTCGACGTCGGCGAGGCGGACGCGATGGTGCTCGGGCTCGGGCGCATCGGCTCGGCGACGTACCTCAAGCTCCGCGACGAGTACGGGCTGCAGGTGGTCGGCGTCGAGCACGACCAGGTGCGGGTGAACGACCTGCGCGCCCTCGGCTTCGAGGTGCTGCGCGCGGACGCGACCGACGTCGAGTTCTGGAACCGGGTGCAGCGCGCGGGCAAGGTCCGGGTGGTCGTCCTCGCCATGCCGTTCCACCGTGCCAACCTCATCGCGCTCGCCCGGCTGCACGCGGCCGGGTTCACGGGCCGCGTCGCCGCGGTCGCCCGCTACGACGACGACGTCCTCGAGCTCCAGCGGCACGGCGCGGACGCCGTGTTCCACCTCTACGGCTCGGCCGGCGACGCGCTGGCTGACCACGCGGCGGAGGTGCTGCACCGGAAGGTGCGGCCCGTGGAGCTGCCCGCGCCCGAGGCCGGGGCTGCCGGTGCGCAGCCGGAGCCGGCGAGCGGCTGACGGAGCCGGGTCGCCACGTCGTCGTGCACGAGCGCGCCCACGTGTGGGCGCAGGTGCTGCGCGTGCGACTCGGGCTCGGCCGACCTGCTCGAGGCGCTCGACCAGCTCGGTGCGGGAGGTCCTGGCTGGAGTGGCCTTCGGGTGATCTCTATCGTCCGATTCCTCGCGATTCGAACAGGCGTTCGATAGAATGTGGGCATGGAAGTCACCCAGGTCGCTCGCGTGAGCGAGTGGTTGCGGACCGGCGCGATTCCCTCTGCTGACGGCGAGCGGATCGACCTGCTGCGTGCGCTCGAGGAGCTGAAGGCGGTCGCGACGGCGGTCCAGGCCTCGGTGGCACTCGCGGTGGACGCGCACGCGCG
>JAEZBT010000109.1 GCA_023426865.1 Actinomycetes bacterium | reverse complement strand
CCACGCGCCCCCCCGGGGCCGGACGCCCGCGGGGCCGGGTCGTGCGGGCCCGGGCCCCTCGTCAGCCGAGCGATGCGAGTGCGGGGACTACTTCAGGTTGCCGGCGCGGCGCTTGTTCCAGACGTCGAACGCGACGGCGAGCAGGAGGACCATGCCCTTGACGACCTGCTGCGGCGAGGTCTCCATGCCGAGGAGCTGCATGCCGTTGCTCAGCACGGCCATGATCAGGCCGCCGACCATCGCGCCCGGCACGGTGCCGATGCCGCCGGTCGTCGACGCGCCGCCGATGAAGCACGCGGCGATCGCGTCGAGCTCGAACATGTTGCCGGCCGCGGGCTGCGCCGCGTTGGACCGGGCCGAGAAGACCAGGCCCGCGACGCCGGCGAGCACGCCCATGTTGAGCATGACGCCGAAGTTGATCCGGCGGACCTTGACGCCGGACAGCGCCGCGGCGTGCGAGTTGCCGCCCAGGGCGTAGACGTGCCGACCGAACACCGACTTCTGGCTGACCACCGTGTAGGCGATGATCAGGACGGCCAGGATGATCAGCACGTACGGCAGGCCACGGTTGTGCGCGATCTGCCAGGCGAACCACATGACGATCGCGCCGACGACCACGATCTGCGCGACGAACATCCCGAGCGACTGGACGGACTGCTGGTAGGAGAGCCGCGCCTGCCGCGCCCGCCACGTGGTCCAGGCGTAGGCCACGACGACGACCGCGAACACCACGAGCGTGAACACGTCGTACCCGTCGCCGCCCAGCAGGCCGTTCGAGAAGCCTGCGGCGATGTTGGTGTACGGCTTGTTGAACGGGCCGAGCGAGATGTTGTCCAGCACGAGGCCGGTGAGGCCCCGGAACAGGAGCATGCCCGCCAGGGTGACGATGAACGCCGGGATGCCGACGTACGCCACCCAGAAGCCTTGCCATGCGCCGATGATCGCGCCGACCACCAGGCCGGCGATGATGCCGACCCACCACGGCATGCCCTCGCGCACGACGACGACCGCGGACACGGCGCCGACCAGCGCGACGACCGAGCCGACCGACAGGTCTATGTGCCCGGCGATGATCACCAGCACCATGCCGATGGCCAGGATGAGGATGTAGGAGTACTGCAGGACGAGGTTCGTCAGGTTCTCCGGGCCGAGGGACAGCCCGTCGGTCCGCCAGGCGAAGAACGCGATGATCAGGACGAACGCCATGTAGATGCCGCTGCGCTGGATGTTCGACGTCAGCGCTTCTTTCATCGTCGACAGGACGCCGCTCATCGCACCTGCTCCTTCTCCTTGGTCATGAGCTCCATGAGCCTCTCCTGGGTGGCCTCGGCCACGGGGACCTCACCGGTGATCCGGCCGAAGGCCAGCGTGTAGATCCGGTCGCAGATGCCGAGCAGCTCCGGCAGCTCGGAGGAGATCACGACGACCGCCTTACCCGAGGCCACGAGCCGATTGATGATGAGGTAGATCTCGTACTTCGCCCCCACGTCGATGCCGCGCGTCGGCTCGTCCAGGATCAGCACGTCGGGGTCCGTGTAGATCCACTTCGACAGCACGACCTTCTGCTGGTTGCCGCCGGACAGCTTGTTGACCGGGACCATGACGTGCGCCGTCTTGATGTTGAGGCTGCCGCGGTACTCCTCGGCGACCTTGAGCTCCTCGTTGCCGTTCACCCAGCCGCGGGTCGACAGCTTGTGGAGCCCTGCGGCGGAGATGTTGCGCTTGACGTCCTCGATGAGGTTCAGCCCGTAGGTCTTGCGGTCCTCGGTCGCGTACGCGATGCCGTTGCGGATGCAGTCGGCCACCGAGCGCGTCACGATCGGCTTGCCGTTCTTGAAGACCCGGCCCGAGATGTCGCGCCCGTAGCTGTGCCCGAAGATGCTCATCGCGAGCTCGGTGCGCCCGGCGCCCATCAACCCGGCGATGCCGACGACCTCGCCGGCCCGCACCGTGAACGATGCGTTGTCGACCATGACCCGGCCGGCCTGCGTGGGGTGGTGGACGGTCCAGTCCTCGACCCGCAGCACCTCGTCGCCGATCTCGGGGGTGCGCTCGGGGTAGCGGTGCTCGAGGTCCCGGCCGACCATGCCGCGGATGAGCCGGTCCTGCGTGGCGGACGGCTCACGCATGTCGACCGTCTCGATGGTCCGGCCGTCCCGGAGGATCGTGGTGCGGTCGGCGATGTCGGCGATCTCGTTCAGCTTGTGCGAGATCATGATCGAGGTGATGCCGTGCTCCTTGAGCTGGCGCAGCAGGCCGAGGAGGTGCGCGGAGTCCTGGTCGTTCAGGGCGGCCGTCGGCTCGTCCAGGATCAGGAGCTTGACCTCCTTGCTCAGGGCCTTCGCGATCTCGATCAGCTGCTGCTTGCCGACGCCGAGGTACCCGACGGGGGTCGTGGGGTTCTCGTGCAGGCCGACCCGCTCGAGCAGCTTCGCCGCCTCGACGTTGGTCCGGTTCCAGTCCACGAGCCGGCCGCGGCCGCGCTGCTCGTTGCCCAGGAAGATGTTCTCGGCCACGGACAGGTAGGGGATCAGCGCCAGCTCCTGGTGGATGATGACGATGCCCTTGGCCTCGGAGTCGTTGATCGACCCGAACCTGGCGTGCTCACCCTCGTAGAGGATGTCGCCCTCGTAGTCGCCGTGCGGGTACACCCCGGACAGCACCTTCATGAGGGTCGACTTCCCGGCGCCGTTCTCCCCGCAGATCGCGTGGATCTCGCCGCGCTCGACCGTGAGCGCGACGTCCTGGAGCGCTTTGACCCCGGGGAAGGTCTTGGTGATGCCGCGCATCTCCAAGATGTGGTCAGTCATGGTCCTCGCCTCTCATCGACGTTCGGTCGACCCGGTGCCGGGGGGGGGGGGGGCGGGGCCCGCCCCGCCCCCGCCGGGGGGG
>JAEZBT010000059.1 GCA_023426865.1 Actinomycetes bacterium | reverse complement strand
TGAGGACGCCGTCGTAGTTGGTGAACATGTGCGCGACGACGGGACGCGTGAACGCGTACTGCGTGTCGGTGTCGATGTTCATCTTGATGACGCCGTTGTCGACCGCCTCGGCGATCTCCGCGGCCGTGGAGCCCGAGCCGCCGTGGAAGACCAGGTCGAACGGCTTGTCCTTGCCGAGCGAGGCGCCGACGGCGTCCTGGATCTCCTTGAGGATCGCCGGGCGCAGCTTGACGGCGCCGGGCTTGTAGACGCCGTGCACGTTGCCGAAGGTCAGAGCCGTCATGTAGCGGCCCTTCTCGCCCGAGCCGAGCGCGGCGACGGTCTTCAGGCCGTCCTCGACGGTCGTGTAGAGCTTCTCGTTGATGGCGGCCTCGTGGCCGTCCTCCTCGCCGCCGACGACGCCGACCTCGATCTCGAGGATGGTGCGGGCGGCCTGCGAGAGCTCGAGGAGCTCGGCGGCGATGACGAGGTTCTCGTCCAGCGGGATGTCCGAGCCGTCGAACATGTGCGACTGGAAGGTGGGCAGCTTGCCCTCCTTGACCTGCTGCGCCTCGATCGCGAGCAGCGGCCGGACCCAGCTGTCGAGGTTCTTCTTGACGCAGTGGTCGGTGTGCAGCGCGACGGTGATCGGGTAGCCCTTGGCGACCTCGGCGGCGTAGGCGGCGAGCGCGAGGGTGCCCGCGACGCGGTCCTTGACCGTCGAGCCGGAGGCGTACTCGGCGCCGCCGACGGAGACCTGGATGATGCCGTCCGACTCGGCCTCGGCGAAGCCCTGGAGGGCGGCGGTGACCGTCTGCGACGAGGTGATGTTCACGGCGGGGTACGCGAAGGAACCGGCCTTCGCGCGGTCGAGCATCTCGGCGTAGACCTCGGGGGTGGCGATGGCCATGAAGACTCCCTGATGTTCGTGGGTGGATTCGCGCTCATCGTCCCACGAAACGTCCCCGCCGACGGCGGGACCTCTCGCCCCCGGACACCGTTCCGCCCAACTAGATAGACAGACCGACTAGTGGGCGTTACTGTCTAGCTCGTGACACCCCTCCCGCCCGGTCCCGACGCCTCGGAGACCGACCACGCGTGGCCCGGCGACTGGCTACGCGGCGTCCTCGGCGTCTGCGTGCTGCACGCGCTCGCCGACGGGCCCACCTACGGGTACGCGCTCGCCGTCCGGCTCGCAGGCGGCGGGCTCGGCACGATCAAGGGCGGCACCCTCTACCCGCTGCTCGCCCGGTTCGAGCAGGCCGGCCTGGTCGACGTCGAGTGGCGCGCGGGCGAGGGCGGCCCGGGTCGCAAGTACTACCGGTTGACCGACGCCGGCCGCGCCGAGCTCGCCACCAGCGGCGGCCAGTGGCGCGCCTTCGCCGCCACCACCAGCGCCTTCCTGACCACGACGACGGCGCTCGCGCCGACCCCGGAGGAGACCCCATGACCGCAGCGGCCCGCGTCGGGCGCCGGCACAGCATCGACCGGTTCGAGGTGGAGCGCGCCCTGGCGCCGCACGTGACGCCCGAGTGGGCCGAGGCCGTCATCCTCGAGCTGCGCCTGCTGGGCGTCTCCGGGGAGCGGATCGGCGCCACTCTCGCCGAGGTGGACGCGCACTGCCTCGACAGCGGCGAGCAGGCGGCGGAGGCGTTCGGCGACCCGGTCGCCTACGCCCGCAGCCTCGACCTCCCGGCCGAGGACTCCTCCCGGAGCGGCATGGTCCTGGCGGTCCTGCCGCCGCTGCTCCAGGTCCTCGGCGTGCTGGTCGGCCTCGCAGCCGTGACGGCGCTGCGCCGGGACACGCCCGTCGAGCTCACGACGGGCGTCGTCGCCATGGTGGCGATCCTGCTCGCCTGCGTCGTCGCGGTCGCCCTGTGGGACACGGCGATCGTGCGCCTGGTCGTGCGCCGGCCCGTCGTCGCCGGTGCGCTGCTCGCCCTTGCCGTCGGGGCGATGGTCGCCGTCAGCCTGCTCGGCACCGGCATCCTCGTGACGATGGCCGCCGTCCACGCCCTCGTGCTGGGCGCGGTCGTGCTCGCGGCCGCGACGGCCTGGAGCGCGCTGCGGCGCGACGCCGACGAGTCCCCGCTCGTCGCGCCCACCGGTCCGACCCCGACCTGGCGCGGCGCCCGGCTCACCCGGCTCCTCACCGTCTGGCAGGTGCCCGCGACGGCGGCGCTGCTCGGCGCCCTGGTGTGGTTCCTGGCGTGACCCGGCCGGCCGGTCAGGCCCAGCGCACCACCCAGGCGTGCATCGCGATGGCGGCGGCCGCGCCGGCGTTGATCGACCGCGTCGAGCCGAACTGCCGGATGTGCAGGACGGCATCGCACGCCTCCTGCGCCTCGACCGAGAGCCCGGCGCCCTCCTGGCCGAACAGCAGCACGCACCCGCGGGGCAGCGGGTAGCCCTCGAGCGCGACCGAGCCGGGGACGTTGTCGACGCCGAGCAGCGGCAGCCCGGCCTCGCCCGCCCACGCGACCAGCGCGCCGACGTCGTCGTGGTGGCGCAGGTGCTGGTAGCGGTCGGTGACCATCGCGCCCCGCCGGTTCCAGCGCCGCCGGCCCACGATGTGCACCTCGGCCGCCAGGAACGCGTTCGCGGTCCGCACGACCGACCCGATGTTCAGGTCGTGCGCCCAGTTCTCGATCGCGACGTGGAAGGGGTGCCGCCGCGCGTCGAGGTCCGCGACGATCGCCTCGACCGTCCAGTACCGGTACGCGTCGACGACGTTGCGGCGGTCCCCGTCGGCGAGCAGGTCGGGGTCGAAGCGCGGGTCGAGGGGTGCGTCCGGCCCCGGCCCGACGCGTGGCCACGCGGCCTCGCCTCCCGGCCACGGACCGACGCCCACCACGTCCGGCGGGTTCGGGCGGGACGCGTCGTCGTCGGGGAACGGGTCGAGGTGCCGGCCGCGACGCTCGGTCACGACTCAGCCCCCGGCGCCGGTCGGCTCGCCGGTCAGCTCGACCCTCAGT
>JAEZBT010000030.1 GCA_023426865.1 Actinomycetes bacterium | reverse complement strand
GCCGTCATCCGGCCCGCCGCCGCGGCGGCCCACACCGCGGCCGACGCCACGCCCGACCCCCGCCGCTGGTGGGGCCTCGTGGCCATCGCGCTCGCGCAGCTCATGGTCGTGCTCGACATGACCATCGTGAACATCGCGCTCCCCTCGGCCCAGGCCGACCTCGGCATCAGCGACGCCGACCGCCAGTGGGTCATCACCGCCTACACGCTCGCGTTCGGCGGCCTGCTCCTGCTGGGCGGCCGGGTCGGCGACCTCATCGGCCGCAAGCGGGCGCTCATCGTGGGCCTGGCCGGCTTCGCGGCCGCGTCGGCGCTCGGCGGCGTCGCGGCGAACCTCGGCATGCTGCTCGGGGCCCGCGCGCTCCAGGGCATCTTCGCCGCGCTCCTCGCACCGGCGGCACTGTCCCTGGTCACCACGACGTTCACCGAGCCCCATGAGCGGGCGCGCGCCTTCGGCATCTACGGCGCCATCGCGGGCGGCGGCAGCGCCGTCGGGCTCATCGTCGGCGGCCTGCTCACGCAATACGTCGACTGGCGCTGGACCCTGCTGGTGAACGCGCCGATCGCGGCGCTGGCCATCGCCGGCGCGATCGCCTTCCTGCGCGACCGACGCGAGCAGCGCGAGACGCGGCTCGACGTCACGGGCGCCCTGCTCGCCAGCGGCGGGCTCCTCGCCATCGTCTACGGCCTGAGCGAGGCCGAGCAGGAGGGCTGGACGGCGCCGCTCGTCCTCGCCATGTTCGCCGTCGGCCTGGCCCTGCTCGCCGCGTTCGTCGTCGTCGAGCGGCGGACGGAGCACGCCCTGCTGCCGCTGCGCGTCCTGCGCGACCGGAACCGCGGGGGCGCCCTGCTCGCCGTCGGGCTGTCGACCATCGGGATGTTCGGGCTGTTCCTCTTCCTCACCTACTACCTGCAGGTGATCCAGGGGTACTCCCCCGTGCGCACCGGCCTCGCGTTCCTCCCGATGACGGCCGGCATGATGCTCGGCTCGGTCGGCATCGCGGCCCGGCTCATGCCGCGCGTACCACCGCGCCGGATCATGGTCCCTGGCCTGGTCATCGCCGCCGCCTCGCTCGCGTACCTCACGCAGATCGAGGTCGGCTCCTCGTACCTGCTGCACGTGCTGCCGTCGCTGGCGTTCCTCGGCGTCGGCATGGGCATGACCTTCATGCCGGCGATGGCGACGGCGACCCTCGGCGTCGCCCCGCGCGACGCGGGCGTGGCGTCGGCCACCGTCAACACGGCCCAGCAGGTCGGCGGCTCGATCGGCATCGCGCTGCTCAACACGGTGGCGACGTCGGCCACCGCGAGCTACCTCACGACGCACGGCGCCGCGAACGAGGTGGCGGTCGCCGTCGGGACGGTGCACGGGTTCTCCGTGGCGATCTGGTACTCGACGGCGTTCCTGCTCGCCGGCGCCGTCGTCGCCGCGCTGATGATCACCGCCCGCCCGCGGGCCGAGCGCCCGGACGCCGACGCCGAGACGGCGCCGTCGAAGGAGCCCCTGGCGGCAGCTCTGGTCTGACCCGGCCGGCTCGGGCTCCCCGTCCCACGAGACCGAGGGTTTGCGCCGAGAACGAGGGGTTGGAGCCCTCGTTCTCGCGCCAAACCCTCGGTCTCGGCGCAGGGAGGACGGGTGGACCGGGTGGGGCGCCGACCTACTGGAGCAGGCTGTCGTCCAGGGCGTCGCCCTTGACCTTCTCGAACTCGGCGAGCAAGCCCTTGGCGGTCATCTTCGACTTGGCCTCGGCGTCGAGGTCCAGGACGATCCGGCCCTCGTGCATCATGATCAGCCGGTTCCCGAGCTTGAGGGCCTGATCCATGTTGTGCGTGACCATGAGCGTCGTCAGCCCGAACCGCTCGACGATCTCCGCCGTCAGCCGCGTCACCAGGGCCGCACGCTGCGGGTCCAGCGCGGCGGTGTGCTCGTCGAGCAGCAGGATCTTCGGCTCGCTGAACGTGGCCATGAGCAGCGACAACGCCTGGCGCTGACCGCCGGAGAGCAGGCTCACCCAGTCGCCGAGCCGCGTGTCGAGGCCCTGCTCGAGCGCCTTGAGCTCCTCACGGAACCGCGCGCGCTTCGCGTTGGTCACGCCGAGGCGCAGCGCCCGGCGCTTGCCGCGCTCGAGCGCCATCGCGAGGTTCTCCTCGATGGTCATGTGCGGCGCGGTGCCGGCTGCCGGGTTCTGGAACACCCGGCCGATGTACCGGGCGCGCTGGTGGTCACTCATCCGCGTGACGTCGCGGCCGTCGATGCGCACGGTGCCCGAGTCGGCGCGCAGCGTGCCCGCGACGACGTTGAGCAGCGTGGACTTGCCGGCGCCGTTGGAGCCGATGACGGTGACGAAGTCGCCGGGCGTCAGCTCGAGGCTCACGTCCTGCAGCGCGACGCGGGCGTTGAGCGTGCCGGGGAAGAAGGTCATGTGGATGTTCTCGACGCTCAGCACCGCTCAGCCCTCCTTCTCGACCAGCGGCGTCTCGGACATCGCGGTCATCCGTCGGCGTACCACGCCGCCCATCCGCGCGAAGCCCTTCCACTGCGGCACGACGAGCGCGAGCACCACCAGGACGGCGGAGATCAGCTTCATGTCGTTCGGGTTCAGGCCGGCCTTGAGCGCGAGGTAGATGACCACGCGGTAGAGCACGGAGCCGAGGACGACGGCCGTCGCGGCGATCGCCACCGAGGACCGGCCGAGGATCGCCTGGCCGATGATGACCGAGGCCAGGCCGGCGACGATCATGCCGATGCCCATGCCGATGTCGGCGAAGCCCTGGTACTGGGCGATGATCGCGCCGCACAGCGCCACCAGGCCGTTCGACAGCGCCAGCCCGAGGAGCTTCTGGTGGTCGGTGTTCACGCCGAACGACCGGATCATGTCGGGGTTGTCGCCGGTGGCCCGCATGGCCAGGCCGATGTCGGTGTGCAGGAACCACACGAGCAGGCCGAGGATCACCACGGCCACCGCCAGGAAGATGCCCACGCTCTGCCAGGTGCCGATCAGGTCCGCGTCGGCGAGCGGTGTCAGCAACGTCGTCTCGCGCAGCAGCGGCACGTTCGCCTTGCCCATGATCCGCAGGTTGATCGAGTACAGCGCGATCTGCGTGAGGATGCCCGCGAGCAGGCCGTTGATGCGGCCGCGGGTGTGCAGCAGGCCGGTGATCATGCCCGCGGCCAGGCCGCCGGCGAACGCGAGCGTCGTCGCCAGCGCGGGCGGCATGCCGTTCACGATGCCGATCGCGGCGATCGAGGCGCCCGTGGTGAAGCTGCCGTCGACGGTGAGGTCCGCGAAGTCGAGGATGCGGAAGGTCAGGTACACGCCCAGGGCCATCACCGCGTAGATGAGCCCGAGCTCGACGGCGATCATCATGGTCGGCCTCCGGCGGGGGGAAGGAAGGCGCTGCGCCGTCGCCCCGGGCGGGCTCGCACCCGGCCCGGGACGACGGCCAGAACGCTACTCGGTGATGTTCTCCGGGTCGGCCTCGGCGAGGAGGTCGTCGGGGATGGTGACGCCCATGCGCTCGGCGGCACCGGTGTTCAGGTAGAGCGCGAGCTCGGTCTGCACCTCGACGGGCGTCGTGGCCGCGTCGGCCTCGCCGGCCAGGATGCGGACAGCCATCTCGCCGGTCTGGTAGCCGAGCGAGTAGTAGTCGATGCCGATGGTCGCGATGGAGCCGCGGGCCACGGAGTCGCCCTCGGACGCGATGACCGGGATCTGCTTGTTCTCGGCGACCTGGATGAGCGTCTCGAGCGCGCTCACCACGGTGTTGTCGGTGATGACGAAGAACGCGTCGACGTCGAGGGAGTCGGCGGCCTGCTGCACGGCGCCGGACGTGTCGGCGGTCGCGAGCTCGATCGTCAGGCCCAGCTCGTCGGCGGCCTCTTCGGCCCACTCGACCTGCGTGACGGCGTTGGGCTCGCCCGCGTTGTAGACGATGCCGACGGTCTCGGCGTCGGGCGCGACGCGGGTGACCAGCTCGAGCAGGTCGGCGACGTCGACGGCGTCGGACGTGCCGGTGACGTTGCCGCCCGGCGCCTCCATGCTCTCGACGAGCGCGGAGCCGACGGGGTCGGTCACGGCCGTGAACAGCACGGGGATGTCGGTGATCGCCTGCGCGGCGGCGATGGCGGTCGGCGTCGCGATCGCGAGGACCATGTCGAGGTCCTCGGACGCGAACGTGCCCGCGATCGACGCGGCGATCGACTGGTCGCCCTGGGCGTTCTGCTCGGACCAGTCGACGTCGTACCCGGCGTCGGCGAGCGCGGCCTTGAAGCCGTCGCGCGCCGCGTCGAGCGAGGGGTGGCTGACGATCTGGCTGATGCCGATGGAGACGGACTCGCCCTCGGCGGGGGCGTCGCCACCGTCGTCGACGGCGGGCGTCTCGGCGTCGTCGGCGTCGTCGTCGGAGCCGGTGCAGGCGGCGAGCAGGAGGGCCGGGGCGAGCGCCGCGGCGAGGAGGGTGGTGCGCGTGGCTGACCGGTGAAGCTTCACGGCGGTTCCTTTCGGACGGCGGGCGCCCGTCGAGTCGCTTGGACGAGGCGGCGTCCGGCACGCGGACGTGAGGTCGCGCCGGGCCTCGCACCGATGGTAGAGAACGGTCCACGGGTTGGTATGGCGTTTCCACCAGGTAGACACACGGAGCGCGCCGGTACGGCAGAGTGCGGAGCATGACCACGCCCGCGACGCCGGACGCCGCCCCCGCGGCCCGCGGGGACCTCCCGCCCGTCGCTTGGCGCCCCGTGCTCATGGCCGCGGGCGGCCTGCTGGCGCTCCTCCTCGCCCTGTCGGGCCGGTACGGCCCCCACCGCGACGAGCTCTACTTCGTCGCCGCGGGTCGCCGCCTCGACTGGGGCTACCCCGACCAGCCTCCGCTCACCCCGCTGCTGGCCCGGCTCGCCGACGCCGTCGCGCCGGGGTCGCTCGTCGCGCTCCACGCCCCGGCGGCGCTGCTGATGGCGGCCGTCGTCGTCATGTCCGCCCTGCTCGCGCGCGAGCTCGGCGGCGGCCGCGCGCCGCAGCCGGTGACCGCGCTGCCCGTCGGCACGGGCGTCGTCGTCGTCGGGCTCGGGCACTGGCTGTCGACGGCGGCCGTCGACACCTTCTTCTGGGTGGCGGTCACCCTGCTCGCCGCGCGCGCGCTCCAGCGCGACCGGCCGCGCCAGTGGCCGGCCGTGGGCGCGGTGGCGGGGCTGGGGCTCCTCGACAAGCACCTCGTCGCGTTCCTGCTCGGCGGGCTGGTCCTCGGCGTGCTCGCGACGCCTGCCACGCGGCACCACCTGCGATCCCCCTGGGCCTGGGCGGGAGCCGGCCTCGCCCTCGCGATCTGGACGCCGAACCTCCTCTGGCAGGCCGCGCACGGCTGGCCGCAGCTCGAGCTCGCGGCCGACATCCGGGACGAGTACCTGGTGCTCGAGGAGCGGGTGGCGTACGTCGTGCTGCTCGCGATCCTCGTCAGCCCGGTGGCCACCTGGCTCTGGCTGCGCGGCTGGCGGCGGCTCTGGCGGACGCCTGAGCTGTCGTGGGCCAAGCCGTTCGCGTGGGCGTTCGCCGTGCTCGCGGTGGGGTTCCTGCTCACCGGCGGCAAGGCGTACTACCTCGTCGGCCTGCTCCCGGTCCTCATCGCCGCCGGCGCGGACGACCTGGTGCGGACACGGCCGGCCACGAGCGTGCGGCGGGCGACCGCCGTCCTGGCCGGGGCGGCCGTCCTCGGGTGGCCGATCGTCCTGCCGCTCCTGCCCGCGTCGGTCTACGCCTCGTCCGGCCTGGTCGAGGTCGACGACGGGCAGGCCGAGATGCTCGGCTGGCCGGTGCTGGTGGCGACCGTGTCGGACGCCGCCCGCGCGTCGGGCGCCGAGCTGGTCCTCACCGCCAACTACGGGGAGGCCGGGGCGCTCGAGTGGTACGGCAGCCCGGTCCCGGTGGTCAGCGGGCACAACGGCTACGGCGACTGGGGACCGCCCGACGACGCGCTGGACGGCCCGTTCCTCGTCGTCGGGTACGGGGACGTCGGCCCGCGGTGGGCCCTGGGCTGCCGCACGGTGGCACGCATCGACAACGGGCTGGGGCTCGAGAACGAGGAGCAGGGCGGGGCGGTGCTCGCGTGCGAGGGCACCACCGGCCCGTGGAGCGAGATCTGGGACCAGGTGGTCCACCTCTCGGCGTGACCGGATCGGGTACCGGTCGGACTGCGGTCAGGACCTGACCGGTACCCCTCGTACGGTGACGCGATGGACCGGATCGACCTGCGTGCGCTCAACCGCACGTTCCTGCTGCGCCAGGGCCTGCTCGGCGACCGCGGGGCGAGCGTGCCCGACGTCGTCCGGCACCTCGTGGCGGTGCAGGCGCAGGAGCCGAACTGGGCCGTCGTCGCGCTGCGGGCGCGCGTCCCGACGATGTCGCGCGAGGACGTCGGGCGCCTGACCGCCGAGCGCACGCTCGTCCGCACGCCGCTGCTGCGCGGCACCCAACACCTGCTCGCCGCGGACGACTACGCCTGGCTGCGGCCCACGGTGCAGCCGATGCTCGACCGCCTGCTCCGCTCGCCGTACTACCGGACGCAGACCGAGGGCATCACTCCCGAGGAGCTCGTGGCCGCGGCCCGGCGCGTCCTGGGCGACGGGATCCTCCAGCGACGGGAGGTGGCGGCCGCCCTGGGCGAGCGCTTCCCCGGACGGCGCGGCGCCGTGCTGGTCGCCGCCGTCGAGTCGCTGACGCCGGTGGTGCACGACCCGGCGACGTCGGCCTGGGGGTCCTGGTGGAGCCGGCGCGCGATCGGGCTGAGCACGGCGGAGGCCTGGCTGGGCGGCCCCGTCGCCCTGCCCGACGCGGAACGGCTGGTCCGGCGGTACCTGGCGGCGTTCGGCCCCGCCGGGGTGATGGACGCCCAGGCGTGGTCGGGGCTGACGCGCCTCCGCGAGGTCGTCGACGGCATGCGGAGCGAGCTGCGCACGGTCGGTGGGCCGGACGGCGCCGAGCTCCTCGACCTCCCCGACGCCCCACGCGCAGCGGCCGACGCGGACGCGCCGGTGCGTTTCCTCGGCGCCTTCGACAACGCGGTGCTCGGCCACCGCGACCGCGCGCGCATCCTGCCCCAGGACGCGCGCGGCCACGTCATGCCCGGCTACTCGATGGTGCACGCGACGGTGCTGGTGGACGGCTTCGTGGCGGCGACCTGGGAGGTGACCGGCGACGACGTCGTCGTGCGGCCGCTGCGGCCGTTCACGACGCGGGAGGAGGACGCCGTGCTGGCGGAGGGTGCGGCCGTCCGCGGGTTCGTCGCGGACGGGCCGGGAGACGTGCGCCTGACCTCGCCCACGTAGACGTCAGGTGTCCCGCGGGAACGGCGGCTGGAGCGCCCGCGCGTCGCCGGCCCGGTAGACGGGGGCCGGCCGGCCGCGGCCCTCGGTCCGGGTGCGGCCGGTGTCGACGAGCAGGCCGGGCGTGCTCGTGACCTTGCGGTGGAAGTTGCGCGG
>JAEZBT010000021.1 GCA_023426865.1 Actinomycetes bacterium | reverse complement strand
TCGGGCGCGGGGGCGGGGGGGGCCGCCCCCCCCCCCCCCCCCCCCCCCCCCCCCCGCGCGTTCGGTCCCCGTCCAGGCCCGACCCGGAGGAGATCAGGTGGGCCTCGCCGCCACCGTCCTGGCCCTCGGCCCCCGCCGATGGTTCCTGCTGGCGCGCGTCGCCGCCACGGCCGTCGTCGTCGAGGCCGCCATCCGCCTCCTGCCCCTGCGCACCGCCGCCCGGCTCGCCGGCGCCCGGCTGGAGCTCGACCACACGGTCGCCGAGCGCGACGCCTGGCCCGACCTCGCCCCCGCGGACCGCGAGCGCTGCGAGCTCGCCCTCCGCCTCGTCGCCCGGCGCCCCTTCCGCGCCACCTGCCTGCGGCGCTCCCTCGTCCTCGCCTCGCTCCTGCGGAGTCACCGTCCCGCGCTCCGCGTCGGGGTGGCCAAGACGGCCGGTGCGGTCGCCGCCCATGCCTGGCTCGAGCTCGACGGTGCCACGCTCGACCCCGAGGCCGCCCAGTACCGCGGCCTGGCCCCCGTGCGCACGGCGGCCGCCCGATGACCGCCCGCCCGGACCGGCAGCGCCTGTACGGCCTGGTCGTGGAGTCCGAGCTCGACCTGCACCAGAACCGCCCGGCCGGCCCCGACGACGCCCCCGACGTGGTCATCCGCTGGGGCGAGCCGCGCACGCGCCGCGCCCAGGGCCGCCCCGTCGAGGGGGCCCTCCTGCTCGACTCCGGCTCGCGCCGCTACGGCTACGTGATCATCGAGCGGCCGGATGGCGCCCACCTCCTGCGCTTCTTCAACGCGTGCGACGCCGAGATCTCCGCGGACCTGACGCAGGTCACGGTGCACCCCGTCGTCGGCGCGGACCCGGGCATCGCCGTCGTGCTCGCGTCGGGCGCCGTCCTCGCCTACCTGCTGGTGCGCCGGGGCCACGCCGTGCTGCACGGCAGCGCCGTGGCCACCGACGACGGCGCCATCGCGTTCGTCGCCCCTTCGGGCGGCGGCAAGTCCACGATGGCGACCCTGCTGTGCGCCGACGGGGCCGGCCTGATCACCGACGACGTCCTGCGGGTGGACCTGGACGGCCCGCACGCGCCCGTCCCGTCCGTCCGTGCGGGCGCCACGGGGCTGCGGCTGCGCAAGGGTGCCGACACGCTCACCGAGCTCTTCGGGGCGGGCGCGCCCGGCCGGCACGTCAGCGCCGACGAGCGCCAGGTGCTCACGCCGGGCGGTGAGGTGCCCGACGCCGTCCCGCTGCGGGCCCTGGTGGTGCCCTTCCCCGAGCACGGGCTCGACGCGCTGACCGTCGAGCGCCTCGACCCGAAGCAGGCGCTCTTCGACCTGCTGAGCTTCCCGCGGCTCCTGGGCTGGCGCGCCCCCGCGTACCTGTCCCGGCACCTGCGCGAGGTGGCCGCGCTCGTGGCCGTCGTCCCGGTGCTGCGGGCGCGCGTGCCGTGGGGCCCGCCGTTCTCCCCGCACATCGCGCCGGAGCTGCGCGCCGCCGTGGCGTCCCTCGCGGCCCCGTCCGGCGCCCGCTGAGCCGACGGTGGCTCAGGCCTCCGGGAGGTAGGCCGCGGCCTGGAGCCGGAAGAGCTCGGCGTACCGGCCCCCGAGGGCCATGAGCGCGTCGTGGTCGCCCTGCTCGACGACCCGGCCTGCCTCGAGCACGTAGATGCGGTCGGCGCTGCGCACGGTGGAGAACCGGTGCGAGACGACGAGCGCGCTGCGCCCGGCGAGCACGGTGCGCAGCGACGCGAAGAGCTCGTGCTCGGCGCGCGCGTCCATCGCCGCCGTCGGCTCGTCGAGCACGACGAGCGGGGCGTCGCGGTAGAGCGCCCGGGCCAGCGCGACGCGCTGCCACTGGCCGCCGGAGAGCTCGCGCCCGCCGGGGAACTCGCGTGACAGCGGCGTCCGGTAGCCGTCCGGCAGGCGGGCGAGGGTCGCGTCGATGCCCGCGGCGGCGGCCGTCGCGCGGACCCGCGTCAGGTCCGGCTCCTCGTCGGGCCGGCCGATGGCGACGTTGTCCGCGGCGCTGAACGCGTACCGCTGGAAGTCCTGGAAGATCACCGTCACGAGGCGCCGCACGCTCGTCCCGCGGTAGGTCCGCGCGTCGACGCCGTCCCAGCGCACCGCGCCGGCGCTCGGCGCGTACAGGCCGGCGACCAGCTTCGTCAGCGTCGTCTTCCCGGAGCCGTTCTCCCCGACGAGCGCGACCACCTCGCCGCGCCCGATGGTGATCGACACGTCCTCCAGCGCGGGCCGCTCGGCGCCCGGGTAGGTGAACCAGACGCCGTCGGCCGCCACGGCGTCGAAGGTGGCCGGGGCCTCGATGCGGTCGTCGTCCTCGTCGTCGGGCCGAACGGCGCAGAACGCGTCGACGTCGTCCAGGAAGAGGCCCGACTCGAACACCAGCCGCACGCCGCCCGCGATGGCCTGGACCTGGGACGCGAGCATCCGGATCGCGACGATGGCGGCGCCCGCGGCGGCCACGGCGACCTCGCCCTCCGCCACTGCCCACACGAGCGCCGCGAGGGTCAGTGCCAGCGCCAGCGCCGCGGCCAGATTGCCGACGGCGGCGAGGACCGACCGCCGGCGCACGTGGCCGCGCAGCGCCTCCAGGTACCGGTGCTGGACGGTGTCGAGCCGGCGGCGCAGCGCCCCCGCCAGGCCGAACGCGCGCACCTCGGCCGCCTCGTCTCGCCCGGTCTGGAGCAGGATGAGGTACTCGCGGAGCCGGTGCGCGGCCGCCTGGCGGACCGCGAAGTCGAACTCCAGGCGGCTCTCGCGCCGCCCGGTGATCACCAGGGGCAGTCCGCCGAGCAGCAGGAGCGGCAGGAGCAGCGGGTGCAGCGTGACCAGCGCCGCACCCAGGCCGACGCTCGCGAGCGCCGCCCCGCTGGCGAGCACGAGCCCCTGCGTCACCTGGTAGGGCCGGTAGAGGGCGTTGGTCTCCACGCGCTGGAGGCGGTCGAAGAACTCCGGGTCCTCGAAGTGCCGCAGGGAGACGCTGGTCGAGGTGGCCAGGACCTGCCGCCAGGTCTCGGCCGTCACCTTCTCCGCGAGCAGGCGCTCGACGTTCTGCTGCACCGCGGCGGTGATGCCGGCCAGGGCGGTCACGCCGGCGAGGATGCCCACGGGCAGCCACAGGTCGGCGAGCGGGCCCTCGCCGTCGCCGACGGCCAGGATGGCGGCGAGCACGCGTTCGACGGCGAGCACCTGGACGGCCAGGGATGCGGCGGCGAGCACCTGCAGGCCCAGGACCGTGCACAGCTCGGCGCGGCCGGCGGCCCACACCGTGCGCAGCGAGCGGCGGACGAGGCTGCCGAGGCGGCGCGCCGAGCGGGGGCCCCGACGGCGCTCGGCGATGACGTCCACCGGGTCGATGTCCATCCGCCAAGGATCACACACGGGACGGACCGGACAAATCCCCGAAAGGGTGGTCGACGGCTGTCCGGGCCACGCGTCGGGGGCCGCACCTAGACTGGGCGGCACCCCCCACCGCTCGCGGTCGGGGGCCTGTCGTGCTGCCCCACGCCCCATTCCACCCGACGCGGGCGGTCGTCACCACCAGCCACGGAGCCATGAACCTCACCGGAGTCCTGCACGCACTGCTCGCCGACGACGCCGTCGCCGACGTCGCCGGCCGCGCCGCGGCCCGCGGTCCCCGCACACCCCTCGACGTCGTCCTCCCTGCCGG
>JAEZBT010000488.1 GCA_023426865.1 Actinomycetes bacterium | reverse complement strand
ACGCAGCGCCGGGACGGCCTGCTCGCGGGCCAGCGCCGCGCGCGCCACGGGCCCGAGCACCGCCTCGACGTGCCCGGCCGTGAACCCCGCTGCCAGGTCCGCCCGCAGGTCCGCCAGCACGTCCGTCAGGGCCGGCCCGACGCGCGGGGTGCTCATGACCACCGGACGTCGACGACGACGGGCAGGTGGTCCGACGCGCGGCTCGTGTCGTCGTTGCTGACGACGCGCGCCCCGGACGCCGTGACCCCCCTGCTGCCGAGCACGGCGTCGATGCGCTTGGTGGGGGCGGTCGCCGAGTAGGTGGGGCCGGCGTCGGCTGCGAGGTCGCGCAGGTCCATGCCGAGGCGGCGCCAGCTCGGCCCGTCGGGCAGCTCGTTGAGGTCCCCGAGGAGCACGCAGCTCGGCGCGGCGTGGACCAGCGGCATGATCCGCACGATCTGCTGCGAGCGCTCGTGGGCGGACAGCCCCAGGTGGACGCAGATGATCCGCAGTCCGGCGTGGTCCCCCACCGACAGCCCGCGCAGGGTCCGGCCGGGCATCGACGGCAGGCGCATCCCGCGCGTGCCCGTCATCGCGATCCCCGGGCGGGCGAGGAGCGCCGTCGTGCGGGCGCCGCCCCCGGCGACGACGACCTCCAGGCCGGCCTCCGCGGCGACCCGCCACAGCCGCCAGCGGCCCAGGATCCCGCCACGCGGCGGCTCCTGGAGGGCGACGACGTCGGGGGCTGCCTCGCGCAGCACCGACACGACGGCCGCCCGGTCGTCCTTGAGCATGCGGATGTTGTAGGTCATCACTCGCAAGGCCGTCACCGGGCCATTCTCGCCCGGTATGGCCCGTTCCGGAGCGACCGTGCCACCATGGCGGCTCGAGCGGCGGTGCCGAGGGGGCAGCGCCCGACGCGAGGAGACCCAGTGCGCGCCATCCGTCGTCAGACCCGTCGATCCGCCGCGGTGGTCGCCCCGCTGGCAGCGCTCGCGCTCCTGCTGGGTGCGTGCTCCGGCGGCGACGACCCCGCCGACGACGAGCCGAGCACCGAGACCAGCACCCCCGCGGAGGAGACCACCGAGCCCACCGAGGACGCCGAGGACGACGACGCCGGCGCCTCCGAGGGTGCGGCGTGCGTCGAGGGCACGTGGGTGTCGGACCCGGCGGCGCAGGCCGAGCAGACGACCGCGGCGCTCGGCATGTCCGAGCTCGGCGCGCAGGCGACCGTCACCGGCGACTCCGTGACGACCATCGAGGGCACCGGCATGACCACGGAGTACCGCGACCAGGTGGTCGAGGTGAGCTGGGAGCTGGAGGGCCAGGAGTTCCGGATGGTCAACAGCTGGACCGGCACCCTGACCGGGACGATCGAGGTCACCGACGACCAGGTGGTGATCTCCGACGTCGACGCCGGCGCGCTGGAGATGACCTACGAGACCTACGTCAACGGTGAGCTTCTCGACGTCCCCGGTCTGGAGGACATCCCGCTGACCGGCTTCGCCGCGGGCGGCACGAGCACCTACACGTGCTCCGGCGACGAGCTGCGGCTCACCCCCGTCGTGGAGGGCACGGACACCAGCGCGCTGGTCACGGTGCTCCACCGCGAGGGCTGAGCCCCGCGGCGTGCGCGCCGGTGCGTCCCCGGGACCTCGGGTCCTGGTGACCGGCGCAGGGCCGCTGCCACCCTGGCCCGCGGGGGCTCGGTGCTCCCCAACCACCGGGGGTCACCATGCGTACGGCCGTCCTGCTGGTCCCGCTGACCGTCCTCGCCCTGCTGGCGGGCTGCACCGGGAGCGACGGCGACGACGACCTCGCCACGTGCCTCGCGGGCGAGTGGACGCCCGACGTCGACGCCCAGCTCGCCGCCTCCGACGCGCTGATGGCGGCCACGGGAATGTCCGGGACCACTGCGATCTCCGGGGAGTCCGTCACGACCATCGACGCGACCACGATGTCGACGACGTACACCGACCACGTCGTCGAGCTCACCGCGACGCTCGAGGGCCAGACGTTCGTCAGCACGACGCGGACGAACGGCACGCGGTCGCAGCCGTACACGCTGGATGGCGACGTCCTCACCGTGCTCGCGGGCGACAGGTCGGACCTGCGCGTCGAGTCGACGGTGACGCTCGACGGTCAGCCGCTGCCGGGCTACGACCAGGAGCGCCTCCAGGCGCTCGCCAGCGGCGGGAGCGCGCAGAGCGCCCGCACCCAGGTGACCTGCTCCGGGGACCGCCTGACGCTGACCACGCACGAGACGGCCACGCTCGGGGTCGACGACCTGACGATCGTGTTCACGCGCCGCTGACCAGGCCGGACGCGGCGCCCGGTGGCGACACGCCGTCCGGGACCTCGGGTCCTGGCGACGCCCGGGCGCGGCTGGGACGCTGACGCCGCCGGGGGGCGAACCGACCTCCCACATCCGGAGGTCGCCATGCGCACGGCCCGTCTGCTCGTCCCGCTCACCACCCTCGCTCTGCTCGCCGGGTGCTCCGGCGACCCGGAGGAGGCCGAGCCCACCCCGGAGCCCACCCAGGCGGAGGACGTCCGCGTGAAGGAGGCTCCCGAGCCGGGCGAGGACGAGCCCGCCGACGACGCAGCGGACGGACCCGACGGCGACCTCGCCGCGTGCATCCTCGGCGAGTGGTGGTCCGACCCGAACGAGGCGGCCGCGATGGCCGACGCGCTGACGGCCGCCATGGGGATGTCATCCACGACGGTCGTGACCGGCGACACCTACACGACGTTCGACGCGACGACCGTCTCGACGACGTACCTCGACCAGGTCACCGAGATGACCATGACCATCGAGGGCCAGACCATCGCGAGCACCACCCGCATGAACGGGACGATGTCGCAGCCGTACACCCTCGACGGCGACGTCATGACGTCCATGGCCGGCGACATGTCGGGCGTGGAGGTGGAGTCCTCCGTGCTCGTCAACGGTCAGCACCTGCCGGAGTACGACGCGGCCTTCCAGGAGGGCATGGGGACGGGCGGGACCCCGGGCCAGTCGGGCCGGACCCGGGTGACCTGCTCCGGTGACACGATGACGCTGACGACGCTCGACCTGGCCGCGCTCGGCCTGGACGAGATCGTGGTGACGGCGACCCGCCGCTGAGGCGCTACGCCAGTTGGCCCTCGCGCTCGAGCCGCCCCTCGCGGTCGACGCGCGCGGCGCGCAGCCGGGACACGATGACCGCCCCGAACGCCACGGCGGCCGCACCGGTCGCGATCGCCAGGCGCAGCGGGTGGTTCGCGTCGACGCCCAGGCTGACGGTGACCACCGCCGGCGCGATGAGCAGCGCGACGAGGTTCATCACCTTGATGAGCGGGTTGATCGCGGGCCCGGCGGTGTCCTTGAACGGGTCGCCGACGGTGTCGCCGATGACGACGGCCGCGTGCGCCTCGGAGTTCTTCCCGCCGTAGCGCCCGTCCTCGACGATCTTCTTCGCGTTGTCCCAGGTACCGCCCGAGTTCGCGAGGAACACGGCCATGAGCACGCCCGCGCCGATCGCGCCCGCGAGGAACCCGGCGAGCGGCCCGACGCCGAGCCCGAAGCCCACGGCGATCGGCGCCGATGCGGCCAGCAGGCCGGGCGTCGCGAGCTCGCGCAGCGAGTCCTTGGTGCAGATGTCGACGACGCGGCCGTAGTCCGGCCGGACGGTGCCCTCCATGATCCCGGGCATCGCGTGGAACTGGCGGCGGACCTCGAACACGATGGCACCCGCGGCGCGCGTGACGGCGTCGATGGCCAGGCCCGAGAAGAGGAACACCGTGGCCGCCCCGAGGATGACGCCCACGAGCGTGATCGGCGAGATCACCTCGTAGGAGATCATCGCGACCGCCAGGCCGGAGTCGTCCATCGCCTGACCGAGCGAGGCGACGGCCTGCCGCACGGCGTCGGTGTAGGAGCCGAAGAGCGCGGTCGCGGCCAGGACCGCCGTCGCGATCGCGATGCCCTTGGTGATGGCCTTGGTGGTGTTGCCGACGGCGTCGAGGTCGGTGAGCACCTGGGCGCCCGCCGCGTCGACGTCGCCGGACATCTCCGCGATGCCCTGGGCGTTGTCGCTGACCGGCCCGAACGTGTCCATGGCGACGATGACGCCGACCGTCGTCAGCAGGCCGCAGCCCGCGAGCGCGATGAGGAACAGGCTCAGCACGATCGAGCCGCCGGAGATGAGGAAGACCCCGCAGATCGCGGCGGCGATGATGCCGGCCGTGTACACCGCGGACTCGAAGCCGACGCCGATGCCCGACAGCACCACGGTTGCGGGGCCGGTGAGCGAAGTGCGCGCGACGTGGATCGTCGGCTTGCTGGTGGTGCCGGTGAAGTAGCCGGTCACCCACAGGATCACGCCCGCGAGCACGACGCCGATCGCCACGGCCAGGGTCGCGACGACGCGCGGGTCGCCCACGTGGTCCGCGAGCGCCTCACCGACACCGGTCAGCCCGGCGAACGTCGAGGGCAGGTAGACGAACGCGGCGATCGCGGAGAGCACGACGCCGGCCAGCGCGGCCAGGTAGAACCCGCGGTAGATCGCGCGCAGGCCGCTCTCGCTGCCTCGTACGCGGGTGAGCAACACGCCGAGGACGGCGGTCACGGCCCCCACCGCGGTCACGATGAGCGGGAACACCAGTCCCTGCTCGCCGAACGCGACCTTGCCCAGGATGAGCGCCGCGACGAGCGTCACCGCGTACGACTCGAACAGGTCGGCGGCCATGCCGGCGCAGTCGCCGACGTTGTCGCCCACGTTGTCGGCGATCGTCGCCGGGTTGCGGGGGTCGTCCTCGGGGATGCCCTTCTCGACCTTGCCCACGAGATCGGCGCCGACGTCGGCCGCCTTGGTGAAGATGCCCCCGCCGACGCGCATGAACATCGCCAGCAGGGCCGCGCCGAAGCCGAAGCCCTCGAGCACCGCGGGCGCGTCGCCCCGGTAAATGAGCACGACGACGGCCGCACCGAGCAGCCCGAGCCCGACGACGGACATCCCGACGACGCCGCCCGTGCGGAACGCGATGCGCGCGCCCTCGCTGCGCCCGCCCGGCGTCATCGCCGAGGCGGCCACGCGCACGTTCGCGCGCACGGCGAGCCACATGCCGAGGTAGCCGATCGCGGCGGAGAACCCCGCCCCGACCAGGAAGAAGATCGACCGGCCGACCCGGACCCCCGCCTCGCCGGGCAGCAGGAACAGGAGGGCGAAGACGACGGCGGCGAACACGACCAGGGTGCGCAGCATGCGGTTGAGGTACGCCGCGGCGCCTTCCTGGACCGCCTGGGCGATCGCCTGCATCCGCGCGGTCCCTTCGGCTGCCGCGAGCACCTGGCGGCGCAGGTGCACGGCGAAGCCGAGGGACAGGACGGCGATGAGAGCGATGACGCCGACGGTGACGAGGCTCGACGAGGCGAGCGAGGGCATACGTCCTCCATGGTCGGTCCGGCCGTCGGCTCCGTTGCCGGCGGCGCGCGGCCCAGCGGCCGCAGGCGGGCAGTCTACGCGGGACTTAAGGCCTAGAGAACCATGATCGTCTGTCGGTCCGCCCAACGTTCGACGCAGTGGCGACGTCATGCTGGGTGACGGGGTCCGCGGGGGGCGCGGGACAGAGGGAGAACGGGATGGCCGTGGCGGCCAAGACGTGGGAACGCGACCTGCACGAGCTGGTCGTGGCACGAGGACCGGCGCTCGTCGGCTACGCATACCTGCTGTGCGGTGACCGGCGCGAGGCCGAGGACCTCGTCCAGGACGCGCTCGTGAAGACGTTCGCACGGGCCCGCACGGGTACCCAGCTGGACAACCTCGAGGGCTACGTGCGCCGCGCGGTGCTCACCACCTTCCTCGACGGGTTCCGCCGGCGGAAGCGGTGGGCCGCCGTCCGGCACCTCGCCGGGGGCGAGGACGTGTCGGCGAGCCCGGAGACCGACGTCGGGAACCGCTTGGCGGTGCGGCAGGCGCTGGGCGAGCTGGGCGCGCGCGAGCGGGCCTGTGTCGTCCTGCGCTTCTACGAGGACATGACCGTCGCACGCATCGCGGATGAGCTCTCCATCTCCGAGGGGGCGGTGAAGAGGTACCTGTCGGACGGCGTCCGGCGGCTCGAGGGGTTGCTGGGGCCGGTCCGGCCCGCGGCGGCCGAGGCGATCGATGCCGCCAGGTCCACCGTCCGGCTCGCGAACACCAGGAGGAACCGATGAGCATCGACCTGCAGCACTCGCTCGCCGACCTGGCGGGCTCCGTGCACGACGACGCGCTCGCGGCGCGACTGACCGCGCAGGTCGGGCCGATGGTCGGCCGCATCCGGCGCCGTCGGGCGGCCCGGGCCGCCGCCGTCGGCGCGGCGAGCATGGGCAC
>JAEZBT010000487.1 GCA_023426865.1 Actinomycetes bacterium | reverse complement strand
GGCCCGGGCCGAGCGCCCGGTCCTGGCGCCGCAGGTCGACGACGAGGTCGGGGTTGATGGGCGGGTCGATCCCGGGCGAGGTCGGGTCGACATCGCCCGCGTAGAGGTCGAACAGGCCGTCGCGCGTCATCACGTGCTGCCACAGCGGGACGGGGCGCCGCTCGCTGACCACCACCGCCGTTCCACCGCGGACCATCGTGAGCCAGTCGCCGAACTCCTCCGCGTTCGAGACCGTCGCCGACAGCGACGCCAGCTGGACGTCCGCGGGCAGGTGGATGATCACCTCCTCCCACACCGGTCCCCGGAAGCGGTCGGCGAGGTAGTGCACCTCGTCCATGACGACGAACGCGAGCCCGTCCAGGGTCGGCGAGCCCGCGTAGAGCATGTTCCGCAGGACCTCGGTGGTCATCACCACCACCGGCGCCTCACCGTTGAGGGTGGTGTCCCCGGTCAGGAGCCCGACGTTCGCCACCCCGTGCCGGCGCACGAGGTCGGTGTACTTCTGGTTCGACAGCGCCTTGATGGGCGTCGTGTAGAACGCCTTGCGGCCCTGCTGGAGGGCCAGGTGCACGGCGAACTCGCCGACGACCGTCTTGCCGGCCCCGGTGGGCGCCGCGACCAGCACCCCGCGGCCGCCCTCGAGGGCGAGGCACGCCTCGACCTGGAACGGGTCGAGGTCGAACGGCAGCTCGGTCGCGAACGCGCCGAGGGAGGTCTTCGCCACCACCGCCCGTTGCCGCGCCGCTGCGTAGCGCTCGGCCGGGGTGGACATGCGACCAGCCTAGGCGAGCAACCGCACCGCGCCCGGCCGCACCTCGACGCGCAGGGGAAGCGGCCCGATGCGCTCGCCGTCCGCGAACGCGGCGGGGGGCACGGGCCCGACGGGGCTGTGCTCGATGAGCACGCTCGTGCTCCGCAGCACGGTGCACGCGGGATGCCGGACGTGCGAGCCCCGGTAGACCCGCGGGAAGATGCCGAGCAGCTCGTTGCGGCTGAGCGGCCCCGCGATGACGACGTCCAGCAGGCCGTCGTCCATCCGCGAGTCGGGTGCGATGCGCATGCCGCCGCCGAAGAGGGCGCCGTTCGCGACGGCGACGAGTGTGCCGGTCGACTCCCACGTCTCGTCGTCGAGCGTGATCCGGTAGCCGTACGGCCGGAAGCGCCGCAGCTCGGTGGCCAGGCCCCGCACGTAACGGCCGCCGCCCCGCGGCCAGGTGAGGGCGTTGGCGCGAGCGTTGACGGCGGCGTCCACCCCGCACGAGAGCACGCCGATGAACCACTCGTGCGCGCTGTAGTCCGGCGGGCCCACCACGACCGCGTCCACGGGTCGTCCGCCGTGCTCCAGCCCACGCTCGATGACCCTGATCGCCGCGGCGACGTCGTGCCGCGGCAGGCCCATCGCGCGGGCGATGTCGTTGCCGCTGCCGGCCGCCACGATGCCGAGCGGCAGGTCGGTCCCGGCGACGATGTTCACGCCCAGGTGCACCATCCCGTCGCCGCCGGCGACGACCAGGGCGTCCAGGCCGTGCACCACGGCCTGCCGGGCCTGCTGCTCCGCACCCAGGAGGTCCGCCGCCGACAGGTCGGTCACCTCGTGCCCGCGGGAGCGGGCCACGTCGAGCAGGTGCCGACCCCGCCGCTCGCCGCGGCCGTGCCCGGCCGTGGGGTTCACGACGACGCCGATGCGCAGCCCGCTCATGCGGCCTCCCTGGTCTCGCGCCGCCGGTCGGCGACGGCGCACACGCCTATCGCCCCGAAGTACAGCCCGCAGATCGGCAGCCCGAGCGCGAGCATGGACACGACGTCGGAGGTCGGCGTCGCGACAGCGGCGAAGACGAACGCCAGCAGGACCGCCCAGCGCCATCCGGCGAGCATGCCGCGGGCCGTGGTGATCCCGAGGGCGTCCAGGCCCACCATGAGCACCGGGACGAGGAACGCGACGCCGAACGCCAGCACCATCCGCATGACGAAGCCGAGGTACGTCTGCGCGTCGATGACGTTGACCGCCTCGTCCGGCGTGAACCCCACGAGCAGGCCCACGGCCTTCGGCAGGACCCACCAGGCGAGCGCCGCGCCGGCGAGGAAGAGCGGCACCGACGCCCCGGCGAACGCGAGCGTCGTGCGACGCTCCTTGCGGGTCAGGCCGGGCGTGACGAACGCCCAGAGCTGGTAGATCCACCACGGGCTCGTCACGAGGACGCCGCCGAAGAGCGCGAGCGTGATCTGCAGGTCCAGGGGTGTGGCCACCCCGGCGAAGTTCAGCGCGATGAGCGACCCGCGCTCCTCGGCGAGGTCCACCAGGGGGGCCGAGAGCACGTCGAAGAGCCAGGGGTACACGAACCACCCACCGACGGCGCCGACCAGGATCCCCGCGGTCGCCAGCACGATGCGGTTGCGCAGCTCGCGCACGTGCTCGCGCAGGGGCATCCGGCCCTCCGGGCTGCGCCGCCCGCGGTTCGGCCGGGCGCGCTCAGGCGCGCGGGCCACCGTCGTCGCCGGCGGAGGGACGGGCCGATGCGTCGTCGTCGGGGCCGTCGCGGCCGTCCTTCACCTCGGTGCGGAACACCCGCAGCGAACGGCCGACGCTCCGCGCGAGGTCGGGCAGGCGCCGCGCCCCGAAGAGCAGCAGCACGATGACGAGGATGACGAGCCACTCCAAGCCCTGCGGTCCCCTCATCGCACTCCTCCCACGTCGCGTGCGCTCATGCTAGCCGTCCTGTGCACCGACC
>JAEZBT010000482.1 GCA_023426865.1 Actinomycetes bacterium | reverse complement strand
GCATGAAGCAGCGGCTCGGCCTGGCGGCCGCCCTCCTGCGGCCGCGGGACCTGCTCGTGCTCGACGAGCCCACGAACGGCCTCGACCCGCAGGGCACCCGCGAGGTGCGCGGCCTGGTCCGCGAGCTCGCGGCCGCGGGCACGACGGTGCTGGTCTCCTCCCACCTGCTCACCGAGATCGAGCAGGTCTGCACGCACGTCGGGATCATGTCGCGCGGGCGCCTGGTGGTGCAGGGCGAGCGGGACGCGCTCTCGGCCGGCGGCCACGTCCGCGTCGAGGTGACGACGTCGCCGGAGCACCTCGGCCCCGCGTCGTCGGTGCTCGCCGGGCTCGGGCTGCGCAGCGTGGCCGCCGACGGCGTGCGGGTGACCGCGGTCCTCGGCGAGGTCCCGCCCGAACGGGTGGCCGCGGCCCTCGTCGGGGTAGGCGTCGACGTCGTCGGTCTGGCCGTGGAGCGGCCGAGCCTGGAGCAGCTGTTCGTGGCGATCACGGGGGAGGGCTTCGATGCCGCTCGCTGAGCTGACGACCGCCCGGCCGGCGCCCGCGTGGACCGACGTCACGCCGACGGCACGGCGGGGAGCGTGGGGTCGCCTGCTGCGCAGCGAGATCCGCCTGGTCCTCGGCCGACGGCGGAACATCGCCCTGGTGGCCGGGCTGAGCGGGGTCCCGCTGCTCGTCGCCGTGGTCCTGTTCATGGCGCAGGGGTCGGCGTTCTCCGCCGACAACGCCGGGGGGCTGCTCGCGCGCGTCACCGGCAACGGCCTGTTCCTCGTCGTGACCGCGCTGTTCCTGTGCCTGCCGTTCCTGCTGCCGCTGGTGACTGGCGTGGCGGCGGGCGACGCGATCGCGGGCGAGGCTCAGGCCGGCACGCTGCGCTACCTGCTCAGCGTGCCCGTCGCCCGGGCTCGGCTGCTCGCGGCCAAGGCCCTCGCCACCGGTGTGCTCGTCGTGACGGCCGTCGGGGCCGTGACGGTGATGGCGTTCGCGTCGGGCGCGGTGTTCTTCGGGCTGGACGACCTCACGCTCCTGTCGGGCACCACGGTGCCGGCGACCGAGGGCGTGGCGCGGATGCTCGGCGTGGCCGCGTACGTCGCGCTCTCGCTGTCCGGGCTGGTCGCCGTCGGGCTGTTCTTCTCCTCGCTCACCGAGGTCCCGGTCGGCGCGATGGCCGGCACGGTCGTGGTCGCGGTCGTCTCCGGGGTGCTCGACACGATCCCCCAGCTCGCCGCGATCCAGCCCGGCCTGCTCACGCACCACTGGACCGACTTCGCCGAGTTCCTGCGGATCGAGGTCGACTGGTCGCTGCTGGGCCAGGGCCTCGCGGTCCAGGCCGCGTGGGTCGCCGTGTTCGGTGCGCTCGCGTGGAGCCGCTTCACGACGGCGGACGTGACGTCTTAGCCGGGCAGCCGGCTCCGGCCCGGCTCAGTCGAACGGGGCATCCAGCCACACACTGCGCGGCGGGAGCAGGCTCTCCAGCTCGTCGAACAGCTCGTCCGGCAGCGGTGTCGCGACGCGTCGGAGCGTGTCCGCGACGAGCTCGGGCCGGCCGAGACCGACGATCGTCGAGGCGATCCGCGGGTCGCGCAGCGAGTGCTGGAGGGCGGCCGTCGTGAGGTCGGCGTCGTGGCGGGCGCACGCGTCGCGCATCGCGGCCACCGCGGCGACGACCTCCGGCGGCGCCTCGCGGTAGCCGTACGTCGTGATCGCCGGCCGGGGGACCAGCAGGCCCCCGCCGTACACGGCCGCGTTGAGGACGCCCATCCCGCGGTCGAGGGCCTCGGCGATGAGGTCGCCCGCGCTGCGGTCCAGCAGCGTCCACCGGTTGTGCACGAGCAGCACGTCGAACACGCCCAGGGCGAGGTACCGCGCGATCTCCTGGACGCGCCCGCCCGCCAGCCCGATCGAGCCGACCTGGCCGGACTCCTTGAGTGCCACGAGCGCGTCGACGGCGCCGCCCGGCGCGGTCAGCTCCTCGAACGCGAAGTTCTCCGGGTCGTGCAGGTGCACCAGGGGCAGCACGTCCAGGCCGAGGCGCTCGCGGCTCTCGGCGACCGACGCGCGGACCCGGTCCCCGGAGTAGTCCCGGTCGCGCGGGTCGACCTTGGTGCCGACGACGAAGTCGGGCGGGAGCCCGCCGAGCTCGCGGATCGCGGCGCCGATCCGGCGTTCGCTCTCGCCGTCGCTGTAGCCGTTGGACGTGTCCTGGAACCGGATCGGGCTCTCCAGGACGGTCCGGGCCACGGCCACCCCCTGCTCGGCCGGCACTTCGCGGCCGTACAGCCGGGGCATGCTGCCGAGCGGCGAGCCGCCGGCGCAGATGGCCGAGACGGTGAGCGGGGTGCCCGGCAGGGGCCGGAGCCAGTCGGCGGAGCCGGGGTGGGGCGTCGTCATGCGGCCATCCCACCACGGGTCCGGATGGCTCGGGCGACGACACTCGCAACGATTCGACGATCGGGCCCGGATGGCCGGTACAGGCCACACGCGCTGGCCGGGACGGGGGGATGAGCGCGGCCTCCCCTCGAGGGTTCCCTGTGGGTCATGACCTCCCGCACCTCCCTCGTGCCGACGACGGGCCTCCTGCCGGCCGCGGCACCATCGCCCGCCCGGGTGCGGACCTCCACCGGGGCGTGCACGCTGGACCGGCGAAGGGGGTAGGCCGGTCATGAGATTCGTCGCCGACGTGGCTCAGATCCGCCACGCGCGGACCTGGGTGGTCGCGCAGGCGGCGCACGCCGGTGCCCCCGCGGACGTCCAGCGCGTGGTGGGCCTGCTCACCTCCGAGGTCGTCACGAACGCGGTCCGGCACGGGCCGGCCGGGGGGCTCGTCGACGTGCAGGTCGGCGTCCTCGACGACCGGGTCCGCGTGAGCGTGCGCGACGACAGCCCGCGCCGTCCCGTGCGCGTCGAGCCCGGCCCGCTGGAGCTCTCGGGGCGCGGCGTCCTGCTCGTGGACCGCCTCGCCGCCGCCTGGGACGTGCAGCCGCACAGCGGCGGGAAGACCGTGTGGTTCGAGGTGCCGCTGCGCTCGCGTCCGTCGCCGGACCGGGGACGGGACCGGTCCTAGCCCCGCGACGCGCTCAGCCCCCGCGCCGCGCTCAGCCCCCGCGACGCGCTCAGCCCACGCGGTCGCCGGGCCGGCCGGTGAAGTGATCCATGCCCTGGTTGATGCCGAAGACGTCGAGCAGGGCGTCGAACGCCGGCACCGGCAGCAGACGGAACGCGGGCATGAGCCGGACCAGCGGTGGGAGCACGATCTGCTGGTGACCCCGCTCGATGCCGTCCAGCACCTTCCGGGCGACATCGCCCTCGCGCAGGATCGGCAGGAGCAGCGGGAACCGCGTCCGCACACCCTCGAACATCCCCGTGTCGATGTAGTAGGGGCAGACGACGAGCGTCCGCACGGGCGAGCCCAGCGCGCGCAGCTCGCCGCGCAGCGACTCGGTGAAGCCGACCGCCGCCCACTTGCTCGCCGAGTAGTCGGTCTGCCGCGCCACCCCGACCAGCCCGGCGGCGCTCGCCACCGTGACCACGGTGCCGGTGCGGCGCTCGAGCATCCCGGGCAGGAACGCCTTGGTGACCCAGTACAGGGAGAGCACGTTGACGGCCATCGTGCGCTCGACGGTCTCGTCGGGCGTCTCCAGCAGCGGCCGCCCGCTCACCACCCCGGCGTTGTTCACGACGACGTCGATCGCGCCCGTCTCCGCCGCGGCGGCCCGCACCGCCTCGCGGTCGGTCACATCGACGACGTGCGCCTGCGCGGGCAGGCCGTGGGCGCGGATGTCGTCCGCGACGGCGTGCGCCCGCTCGGCCGAACGGTCCCAGATCACGGCGGTGGCGCCGCGTCGTGCGGCGCCGATCGCCATCCACCGGCCGATGCCGCTGCCGCCGCCGGTGACGAGGACGCGCGCCCCCGCCAGTGAGGTCCCCCGGGCCATCTCGCTCCTCCTCTCAGGGCAGCCGGCGCAGGACGCGCACGGCCGGACGCATGAGCTGCGGGTACCGCGCCCCGCTGAACGGACCGGAGGCGGCGACCTGCATGAGCCGCTGCTGGGCGATCGTCTGCGCCTCGGTGTACTTGGTGATGCCCTCGCGCCCATGGCGTCGGCCGAGCCCCGAGATGCCCATGCCGCCCATCGGCGCGTCGTGCGAGGCCCAGGCCGCGGCGTAGCCCTCGTTGACGTTCACCGTGCCGGCGCGCAGCCGGGCCGCCACCTCGGCGCCGTGACGCCGGGACCACACGCTCGCGTTGAGCCCGTACTCGGTGTCGTTCGCCCTGGTCACGGCCTCGTCGACGTCGGCGACGCGGTAGATCGCCACGACCGGCCCGAACGTCTCGGTGCGAGCGAGGACGGCGTCGTCGGGCACGTCCGTCAGGACCGTGGGCGCGTAGAAGAGGGGGCCGAGCTCGGGCAGCGGGCGACCGCCGGCGAGGACGCGCGCGCCCTTGGCGACGGCGTCGTCGACGTGCGCGGTCACGGTGGCGAGCTGGGCCTCGCTGACCAGGGAGCCGACCTCGACGTCCCAGTCCGGCCCGGGGCCCACGCGCATCCCGGCCACGCGGTCGGCGAAGGCGGCGACGAACGCGTCGGCGATGCCCGGCGTCACGTAGATCCGCTCGATGCTCACGCAGAGCTGACCGGTGTTCGAGAAGCACGCCTCGGTGAGGCCCTCCACCGTGCGGTTCAGGTCGGCGTCGTCGAGCACGACGGCGGGGTTCTTGCCGCCGAGCTCCGCCGAGCAGCCGATCAGCCGCTCCGCGCATTGGCGGGCGACCGTCCGGCCGGTCGCCGTGGACCCGGTGAACATGAGGTAGTCGACGCGCTCGATCATCGCGGGTCCGAGCTCGCGGCCCGGGCCGGTCACCACGCCGAGCACGTCGTCGGGCAGACCGGCCTCGCGGAACAGGCGGACCAGCGCGAGCGCCGACAGCGGCGTCGCCGAGTCCGGCTTCAGCACGACCGTGTTGCCGGCGAGCAGCGCGGGGATCGCGTCGGAGACCGCGAGCGTGAGGGGGTAGTTCCAGGGCGCGATGATGCCCACGACGCCCTTGGGCCGGTGGTGCTCGACCGTCCGCGTCAGCACGGGGACGGCTCCGCGGCGGCGGCGCGGGCGCAGGTGCGACGCGGCGGTCCGCGCGTAGTAGGCGGCCGTGAGCACGACGTCGGACAGCTCGGCGAACGCGCTCACCCGCGACTTGCCGGACTCGGCCTGGCAGACGTCGAGCAGCTCGGCCTCGTCGCGCAGCAGCAGGTCGGCGAACCTGCGCACGACGGCGATCCGCCGCCCGAGCGGCAGGGCCGCCCACCCGGGCTGCGCGGCCCGGGCG
>JAEZBT010000462.1 GCA_023426865.1 Actinomycetes bacterium | reverse complement strand
GACGGGGTGTGGTCGCGGCGCGTGCGCGAGGCCGTCGCGGGGCTGCGGCCCGTGATCCGCTGGGACCGCCTGTACCTCGGTGGCGGCAACGCGCGCCGGATCACGCCGCGCGCACTCGCCCTCCTGGGCGACGACGTCGTCATCGTGCCCGACTCCGCGGCGCTCGCCGGGGGCGTCCGGGCCTGGGAGCTCGCCCGGACGGCGTGAGGCGGCGCCACCAAGATCACCCGGATGCGTCTCACCCCGGCGGGCGAATCGTTGCGAGACTGGACACAGACGCCCGGACCGGTCCGCCGGGCCTCCGGCTCCTCCCACCGTCCCCTACGGGCCGCGGAGGTCCGATGCTGCCCGGGACGCCCGCCCGGCGCCCCCGACGACGGGGCCGGGTCGGCGCGACAGTGACGACCGTCGCCCTGGTCCTCATGGGCGTCGCCGGCCACGGTGGACCGGCGACGGGCGCCGACGAGCCGGGCGACCCTGCGGACGGCCGGCCGACGATCGCGGCGCAGGAGGTCTGGGAGGGCGAGGTGCCCAGAAACGCGGTCTCCATCCCCGTCACGGTCACCGGGACGCCTGCCCCCACGGTGACGGCGTCCGGCCTTCCGCCCGGGGTCACCCTCTTTGGCCACCCGGCCGCCCCCTCCTCCTGGCGGCTCACCGGGAGAGTGACCGCCCCTGGGGAGTACACGGCCACGCTCACCGCCGACAACGGCGTCGGCGAGCCGGCAGTCACGACAGTGGCGTTCCGGGCCGTGGAACCGCCGCCCGGTCCCTCCTTCACCGGACCCTCCCCCGACGGCCCCGTCACCCTCCTCGTCGGTGTCCCCGCCACCATCGAGCTCGTGGCGACCGGGTCCCCCCTCCCCACGGTCACGGTCGAGGGCACCCTCCCGGCCGGCCTGACGATCGACGGCGACGGCGCCGGCGGCCTCACGATCACCGGGACGCCGACGGAGCACGGCATGTTCTGGCTCACGGGCCGGGCGACCGACGGTCGCGGCACGGCGTCCCTGCTGATCCCTCTGACCGTCGGCCGGCTGCCCACGTTCGAGGCGGACACCCTCACCCTGAGCGCACTCACCGACCGCGGGCTCGACAGGCGGCTCGCCGTCTCCGCGTATCCTCCGGCCACCACGTTCACCGTCACGGACGGGGCGCTGCCGCCCGGGATCACCTTCGCCGTCGGGCGCCTCGCCGGCGTGCCGACAGCGGCGGGCCACTTCGAGGCGACGGTGACCGCGAGGAACGCGCACGGCGAGGGCAGCATGCGGGTGATCATCGACGTCGGGACCCTCCCGGGTTTCGCCGACCGCTGGGGCCACCCCGTCGACTTCGCCTTCCTGACCGACACCCCAGTGCATGAGACCATCCGGACGGTGGGCTGGCCGACGCCGACGGTGACGACCAGCCCCGGGATGCCCCTGCCGCCGGGGCTGGAGCTACGGGCGGACCCGGATGACCCGTACACCTGGCATCTCGTGGGCGAGGTCGCGCGCGGCGACGCCGGCGTCTACCACCTCGAGCTCGTGGCGACGAACAGCTACGGAGCGGCGAAGGAGGGGCTGTACCTGGAGGTCGTCGCCCCTGTGTGGCTCGACCCACCCGTCGGGGGCACCATCGTCGCGCCACGGGGCGAGCCGATGCCGCCCGTCACGCTCCGCGCAACCGGGACCATCTCCTCCTTCTGGGTGGGCCTGCCCTACGGAGTCGGACTCGAGAGCCACGAGTTCGGCGCCGGGTACCTGCTGATCACCCTCGTCGGCACCGTGAACGTCGACGGGACCTTGCGGTGGTGTATCGGAGGCAGCGTCACCAACTGCTCCGGCGGTGTGCTGAGCACGACCTCCTTCGTCGTGCGTGACCGTCCGGTGGTCGTCGCGCCGGAGGCCGCGACCGTCCACGTCGGGACCGCGGCGGCGATCCCCCCGATCACGGTCACGACCACCCACGACGCGACTCTGACAGCCGACGGTCTGCCCGCCGGGCTCAGCCTCGTGCCCGACCCGGGCGCGGACCATACCTGGCTCATCACCGGGCGACCGGAGATCACGGCGGTCGGGCGGCACACCGTGGTCCTGACCGCCGACAACGGCGTCACCGGGACCGCGACGTTCCCGCTCGACGTCACCGGCCCACCGTCGTCGGCCGGGCCCGCGTCAGCCCTGCTGCTCGTCGGCGAGACGCCGACCACCGTCGTGCGCGCGGCCGGGCTGCCCGCCCCGGCGATGACCGTCACGGGCGACCTGCCCGACGGCGTCACCGCCACCGACGACGGGGCCGGAACCCTGCGCCTGTCGGGGGCCCCGACCCGGACCGGGACCTGGACCGTCCAGGTCCACGCGGCCAACGAGCACGGCAGCACCTCGACCGAGCTGACGCTGACCGTCGAGCAGGCAGCCGCGTTCGCCGACGACACCGTCTCCCGCACGCTGCGCGAGGGCCACGAGCTCTCCTGGGCCCCGGCGGTGGCCGGCGTCCCGGCCCCGGTCGTCTCCCTGGCGTCCGGCGGCCTTCCGGACGGCGTCACGCTGACCGACGCGGGGGCGCTGGTCGGAACACCGGCCGTGGGCTCGGCCGACGCCGCGGACGGCCGCTACGCCGTCGTCCTGCGGGTGGCCAACGTGCACGGCGAGGACCTGCTCCCGGTGACGCTGACAGTGCTCTCCCCACCGTCCTTCGCCGACGGCCTGAGCGACGCGGTGATCCAGGCGGGGACGGCCGCCACGGTCACGATCCGCACCGGCGGCTGGGACCGACCGACGTTGACGGCCACGGGCCTGCCCCCCGGCCTCGAGGCGGTCCGCGTCGACGCCACGACATGGACGCTGGTCGGCACGGTGGCGCGCGCGGACCGCGGCTCCTACGAGGTCGGGCTCGTCCTCGACAACGGCTACGGTGCGCCCGCGACCGGCACGCTCCGGGTGGGCGTGGCCGCCGGCCACGCCTGGTCCGGGCCAACCGCCGTGGACGTCGGGGCCTGCGTGACGTCCGATCCCGTTGACGTCGTCCTGACCGGCTACCCGATCGGCGAGGTCACGGTGGCGGCCGACCCTGCGGCCCCGACGATCGACTTGGTCGGCTCCACCCCGACCCTGGTCCGCTACCGGGTCGGCGTTCCGCCCGAGACCACCGTCCCGGCCTCGGTGACCTTCACCTCGGACACCGGTGCCAGCCACACCGTCGCGTTCCGCTCCCGGTGCGCCAACCCGCCGGTGGCGTCCCCGAGCCCGGCGGCGTCCCCGGCACCCACCGCGACACCGGCCTCCGACGGCCCCGCAGGCTCCGGGGATGCGGGCCCCGGTGGCGTCGTCGCCGCTCCGCCCGACGAGGCCCCCGGCGATGCCGACACCGCCGACAGCGGCCGGCCCGCAGGCGGGACACCGCCCCTGATGCTTCTCGTGCTCCTCGGCGCGCTCGCCCTCGTCGCCAGCGCGGCGGCGCTCATCGTCCGGCGTCGGCGCGCCTGACAGGCGCTCCCTCCCGCGCATCGACATCGGCGAGCGCCTCGAGCAGCACGCGCGTGAAGGCCACCGGCCGGACGAGGCTGACCAGGTGGGTCGCCCCACGCACGACGACGAGCCGCGCGTCCGGCGCCGCCGCGAGCAACCGGCGCTCCTGCAGGCGGAAGTGGTCCCACTGCCCGTTGACGAGCCACACGGGGCAACGGGTCCGGGCGAGGTCGTCGAGCGGGTCGACGCGCTGCATCGCGGTGAGCAGGTCGACCATCACCTCGAGGGCGTAGCCGCCCTCGGCCAGCGCGGCGCCCGCCTCCGGGGGCAGCGCCAGGTCGACGAGCCGCTGGTTGAACCACGCGCCGCGGTCCGGGAGCCGCGCGAAGCCGCGGGCCAGGAGGAGCCAGGCGCGCGTCGCGGGCTGGTCCGGCAGGCTCGAGCACCCGGCCGCGAC
>JAEZBT010000257.1 GCA_023426865.1 Actinomycetes bacterium | reverse complement strand
CGGCCCGCGCGGGGCCCACGACCGGTCAGAGGCCGCCGTGGAACGTCCGCGAGAGGACGTCGAGCTGCTGCTCGCGCGTGAGCCGCACGAAGTTCACCGCGTAGCCGGAGACCCGGATGGTCAGCTGCGGGTAGTTCTCCGGGTGCTCCATCGCGTCCTCGAGGGTCTCGCGGTTGAGGACGTTGATGTTCATGTGGAACCCGGACGAGACGTTGTAGGCGTCCAGCAGGCCGACGAGGTTGGTGACCTGCTCGTCCCGCGTCCGGCCGAGGCCCGACGGCACCACGGTCGAGGTCAGCGAGATGCCGTCCTGCGCGTCGTCGTAGGGCAGCTTGGCGACGGAGAGCGCCGAGGCGAGCATGCCGTGCGCGTCGCGGCCGTTCATCGGGTTCGCACCCGGGGCGAAGGGCTCCCCCTTGCGGCGGCCGTCGGGCGTGTTGCCCGTGTGCTTGCCGTAGACGACGTTCGAGGTGATCGTCAGCACGGACTGCGTGTGCTTCGCGTTCCGGTAGGTCGGCTGCCGGCGGATCTTTGCCATGAAGTTGTGCACGAGCTGCACGGCGATGTCGTCCACGCGGTCGTCGTCGTTGCCGTAGGTCGGGAAGTCGCCCTCGACCTCGTAGTCGACGACGAGGCCGGTCTCGTCGCGTACCGGTCGGACGCTGGCGTACTTGATGGCCGACAGCGAGTCCGCCGCCACCGACAGGCCGGCGACGCCGCAGGCCAGGGTGCGCAGGACGGCGCGGTCGTGCAGCGCCATCTCGATGCGCTCGTACGCGTACTTGTCGTGCGACCAGTGGATGCAGTTCAAGGCGTCCACGTACGTCTCGGCGAGCCAGTCCAGCAGCTGGTCGTAGGCGGTCCAGACCTCGTCGTAGTCCAGGACCTCGCCGGCGATCGCGGGGCGGGCCGGGGCGACCTGCTTCCCGGACATCTCGTCACGGCCGCCGTTGATCGCGTAGAGCAGCGCCTTGGCGAGGTTGACCCGCGCACCGAAGAACTGCATCTGCTTGCCGACGGTCATCGCCGAGACGCAGCACGCGATCGCGCCGTCGTCGCCGCACTGGTCGCGGATGAGCTCGTCGGACTCGTACTGGATCGCGGAGGTGTCGATCGAGACCTGCGAGCAGAACCGCTTGAAGCCCTCCGGCAGCTGGTGGCTCCACAGGACCGTCAGGTTCGGCTCCGGGGCGGGGCCGAGGTTGTACAGCGTCTGCAGGTAGCGGAACGACGTGCGGGTGACCAGCGTGCGGCCGTCGACGCCCATGCCGCCGATGGACTCGGTGACCCAGGTCGGGTCGCCGGAGAACAGCGCGTCGTACTCCGGGGTGCGCAGGAAGCGCACGATCCGCAGCTTGATGACCAGGTCGTCGACGAGCTCCTGCGCCTGCTCCTCGGTCAGGACGCCGGCCGCCATGTCGCGCTCGAGGTAGACGTCGAGGAAGGTCGAGGTGCGTCCGAGCGACATCGCTGCGCCGTTCTGCTCCTTCACGGCGGCGAGGTAGGCGAAGTAGAGCCACTGGACCGCCTCGCGGCCGCTGCCCGCCGGGCCGGAGATGTCATAGCCGTAGGAGGCGGCCATCGCCTTGAGCTCGCCGAGCGCGCGGATCTGCTCCGAGAGCTCCTCGCGGTCGCGGATGATGTCCTCGGTCGAGCGCTCGAGGTCGAGCTCGCTCTTCTCGGCCTTCTTGGCGGCGATCAGGGCGTCGACGCCGTACAGCGGCACCCGGCGGTAGTCACCGATGATCCGGCCGCGACCGTAGGCGTCGGGCAGGCCGGTGACGATGTGCGACGAACGCGCGGCCCGGACGTCGGGCGGGTAGACGTCGAAGACGCCGTCGTTGTGGGTCTTGCGGTACGTGGTGAAGATCTTGCGCACCTCGGCGTCCGGCTCGTAGCCGTAGGTCTCGAGGGCGTTCTCCACCATGCGGTAGCCGCCGTTGGGCATGATCGCGCGCTTGAGCGGCGCGTCGGTCTGCAGGCCGACGATCAGCTCGCTGGCCTGGTCGATGTAGCCGGGCGCGTGCGAGGTGATCGTGGACGGGGTGTGCGGGTCGACGTCGTGGACGCCCTTGGCGCGCTCGGCCGGGAACATCTCCAGCAGGCGGGCCCAGACACCCGTCGTCCGCGCCGTCGGGCCCGCGAGGAAGGCCGCGTCACCGGTGTACGGGGTGTAGTTGCGCTGGATGAAGTCGCGGACGTCGATCTGCTCGCTCCACGGCCCCGGCACGAACCCGCGCCATGCCTCAGGAGTGATGCCGGCCTGCGCCTCGGTGGTGACTGCCATCGCCTTACTCCCTGTCTACGTCGGTGATGACCACGTTAGGAACGCAAACATGGGATGACCTGGGACCTTCGGGCAAGATCATGGGATGACTCGGTGACCTGCGTCACATTCACCGGTCGGCGCCACCTACCAAGCCGTGCATAACCGACCGTGCAGGGCGAGGCCACACGTCCGGCCGGAGCGCCCCGCCCCCCAACGCGTCCGCCCCGCCGAGCGCGCCGGGACCGTACCGACGTCCCGCCGAGACGGAGCATGTGACGGGAGGTGCTGAGGAGGCGCACGGGACGTCCCACCGCCCTCACCTGCCACATCCGCACCAAGCACCGTCCCCCGCGGCCACATGAGCCGGCGGTGCCGGCCCATGGCGCGGCGGCGGCCGCGGGAGGCGGTCGGCGTCGGGTCAGGAGCCGGCGCGCAGCCGCTGCAGGACGTCCTGGGCGACGTCCTCGGCGCGCAGCCGCAGCTCCTCGACGAGCTGCGTGCGGGTCGCGTGCGCCGGGAAGGCGGACGGGACACCGACGAACGTGAACGGCGTGGTCAGGCCCTCCGCGGAGCAGCGCTGCGCGAGGAGCGTGCCGACGCCACCGTCGACCGCGCCGTCCTCCAGCACCGCCACGTGGTCGTGCTCGCCGACGAGCTTGACGAGCGCCGAGGGCACCGGCAGCACCCAGCGCGGGTCGACGACCGTCGCCCCCACGCCCGCCGCCTCGAGGATCTCCGCCGCCTGGAGAGCGGTCGCCGCCATCGGGCCGATCCCGACGAGGACGACGTGCGGGCCCCCCGCCGTCGGCCGGGCCAGCACGTCCACGCCCTCGACCTGGTCGACCGCGGGGATCGGCTCGGGCAGCGGACCCTTGGGGAACCGCACGACGCTCGGGGCGTCGTCGATGTCCACCGCCGTCCGCAGGGCCGCGCGCAGCGTCTCCTCGTCGCGCGGGGCGGCGACGTGCAGCCCGGGGACCACCCGGAGCACGGCCATGTCCCACACACCGTTGTGGCTGGGGCCGTCGTCGCCGGTGATCCCCGCCCGGTCGAGCACGAACGTCACGCCGGCCTTGTGCAGCGCGACGTCCATGAGCACCTGGTCGAACGCGCGGTTGAGGAACGTCGCGTAGACGGCCACCACAGGGTGCAACCCCGCAAAGGCCATGCCCGCCGCGGACGTCACCGCGTGCTGCTCGGCGATGCCGACGTCGAACACCCGGGACGGGAACGCGTGCGCGAACGGCGCCAGCCCGACCGGCTGGAGCATCGCGGCGGTGATGGCGACGACGTCCGGCCGGCGGTGGCCGATGGCGACGATCTCGTCTGCGAACACCGACGTCCAGCCGAACCGCGACGGTGCGACGGGCAGCCCGGTCTCCGGGTGGATCTGGCCCACCGCGTGGAAACGGTCCGCGGCATCCTGCTCGGCCGGGACGTACCCGCGGCCCTTCTCGGTGATGCAGTGCACGATGACCGGCCCGCCGAAATCGCGCGCGAGGCGCAGCGCCCGCTCGACCGCACCGACGTCGTGCCCGTCCACCGGACCGATGTACTTCAGGCCCAGGTCCTCGAACATCCCCTGCGGCGCGACGACGTCCTTGATGCCCTTCTTCATGCCGTGCAGCGCGCCGTACACCAGGCGGCCGGGCGGGCCGGAGCGCCGCAGCGCCCGCTTGCCCCAAGCCAGCACGTCCTCGTAGGACCGGGCCGTGCGCAGCCGGTCGAGGTGCTCGGCGAAACCGCCGATCGTCGGGTCGTACGAGCGGCCGTTGTCGTTGACGACGATGACGAGCCTGCGGTCCTGCCCCGCGGCGATGTTGTTCAGGGCCTCCCAGGCCATGCCGCCGGTGAGCGCGCCGTCGCCGATGACCGCGACGACGTGCCGGTCAACGCTGCCCTTGACGGCGTAGGCCTTGGCGATGCCGTCCGCCCACGACAGCGCGGTGGAGGCGTGCGAGTTCTCGACCACGTCGTGCTCGGACTCGGCGCGGTTCGGGTAGCCCGAGAGCCCGCCCCGCTGCCGCAGGCCGGAGAAGTCGCGCCGGCCCGTGAGGAGCTTGTGCACGTAGGCCTGGTGGCCCGTGTCGAAGACGATCGTGTCGCGCGGCGACTCGAACACCCGGTGCAGGGCGATCGTCAGCTCGACGACCCCGAGGTTCGGCCCGAGGTGCCCGCCGGTGCGCGAGACCGACTGGACCAGGAAGTGGCGGATCTCCTCCGCGAGGCGGTCCAGGTCCTCCCGGCCGAGTGCCCGGACGTGGGCGGGCGTGTGGATCCGGGGCAGGACGGCCATCGCGCCATCGTACGTGCTGGGGACGCCGCGGGCCGGTCGGTGCGACCACGGCGTCACGACCTCCGCGAGGTCCCCACGCGGGTTCACACGGTGTGCACGCGTCCCCCGGCCGAGCCCCGCACGTACGCTGGCCGCATGCGGTCTGACGACGCCGGCGGGGCACGCGCACAGCTCGCGGCGCTCGCCACCCGAGGCGTCACCTGGCCCGCACTGCCGCCGGTGTCCGGCCACCCGCGTCCGGCCGCGGTCCTCGTCCTCTTCGGTGTGCTCGACGACCGCCCCGCGACCCACCCGTCCGCGGCCGTGCCCGCGGACCTGGACCTCCTCCTGGTCGGCCGGGCGACGTCGCTCGCCCACCACCCCGGGCAGGTCGCCTTCCCCGGCGGCCGCCTCGACCCCGAGGACGACGGCCCGGCCGCCGCCGCGCTGCGCGAGGGGGCCGAGGAGACCGGCCTGGATCCCGCGGGCGTCGAGGTGCTCGGGACCCTGCCCGAGCTGCCGGTGCACGTGAGCAACCACGTCGTCGTCCCCGTGCTGGGCTGGTGGGCGACGCCCTCCCCCGTGGCGGTCGTCGACCACCAGGAGTCGGCCACGGTCTTCCGCGCCCCCGTGGCCGACCTGCTGGACCCGGTGAACCGGCGCACGGCCACGCTCCCCGAGCACGTGCTGGCACGCCGGCCCCGGCCGCTGCGCGCCGACGCTGGCCCCGCCTTCCTCGTCCCACACGACGACGGCGCGCACGTCGTGTGGGGGTTCACCGCCCTCGTCCTGGACCACCTGTTCGCCGAGCTGGGCTGGGCCGAGCCGTGGGACCGTGCCCGCACGGTCGAGGTGCCGATCTGAGATCGCTCCCGGCCCCGTCGTGACCTGATCGACGCAGGGCGTACCCGTGTGCCGGGCTGCGCCGGGGCCTGCGAGTGCCTACGGTGCAGCCATGGCGGAGGAGTCGAGCGGCGCTCATCGTCGCGGCTGGGGCGTGCTGGGCGTGCCGTCGAGCGCGGCGGCGCACTGGCCGGGGATCGAGAAGGCGCCGCGAGCGCTGCGCGAGGCAGGGCTCGTCGAGGCCATGCGGTCGGCCGGCCTGAGCGTCGTGGACCACGGGGACCGGCCCGAGGCGCGGTTCCGGGCGGCCCGCTCGGTCGACGAGCCGAACGACGTCACGCGCGTCGTCGACGTGGTCCGGGACGCCGCCACCGCGATCGGCGAGATCGTCGCGGCCCGTCGGCGGCCGCTCGTGGTCGGCGGCGAGTGCACCCTCGCGCTCTCCTTGGTCAGCGCGTACGCGAGTGCCGGCCAGGACGTCGGCATCGTCTACGTGGACGGCGGGCAGGACCTCATGCTCCCCGCCGACCACCCGAGCGAGCCGATCCTCGACTCGATGGGCATGGCGCACATGCTCGACCTGCCCGGCGCCGCGGACGCCCTCGCCGGCATCGGCCCGCGCCGGCCGCTGCTGACGCCGGACCGGGTGTGCTTCTTCGGCTTCGACGACGCCGACGAGGACACCCACGGCCTCGTACCGTCGCTACGTTTCACGGCCGCGCAGGTGACCGGCGACCCTGTCGGCACCGCCGTGCACGCGGCGGAGGCCGCCAGCAAGGCGGCCGACGGGTTCGTCATCCACCTGGACGTCGACGTGCTCGACTACCTGCTGCTGCCCGCCGCCGACGTGCCGCAGTACGGGCGCGGCCTGCGGGTCTCCACGCTCGTGCAGTCGCTGGGCATCCTCGCCGCCCGCCCCGAGTTCGCGGGCATGTCGCTGGTCGAGTTCAACCCCGACCACGCGGCCGGCGACGGCTCGACGGCGCGCGAGCTGGTGCGCGCCGTCGTCTCGATCCTGGCCCACGCCCCCCGCTGAGGCGGGCCGTGCGTCAGGCGTCGGCCGAGGGGTCCGCCACGCGGCCGGCGAAGAGCACGAGGCCCGTGCCGGAGTGCACCACCTGGTACTCGAACGGCCGGTCGAGCCGGACCACGAGCTCGGGCGGCGCCGCCGCACCCGCGTCGAGCGAGATCGCCGTCACGGCCGCGGCCACCGTGCCCTTCTCGGCGACGGTGATCGTGGCACCCTGTGCGATGGCGCTGACGAACGCGCTCGGGAACACCCCGTCCAAGCCGCCGCGGGGGTTCGTCAGCGAGGCCAGTCCGAGGTCGGCGAGCGCGTCGGTCAGGTCGATGGTCGTGTCGTTCGTCCAGGTCGGCATGACCAGGACGAGGTCGGTGCCCGAGGCGTTGTCCAGCGCCCCGTGGACGTCCGCCCAGCGGGCCGCTGTGAGCGTGTCCCCGGTGGTCGGGAGCGCCAGGCGCATCGCGAAGCCATCGGTGTACGGCAGCTCGACGGCCACCCAACCGTCCGACGCGGCGTAGGGGACCGTCATCGTCTGGTGCATGAGGGGCACCTCGACGCTCGTGCCGTCGCCGCGCGTGAACGGCCCGTCGAAGGTGTCCTCCGGTGCGAACTGGCTCGCCCACGTCGCGCCGAACGTGACCGTGTCCGTGAGGACCACCCGCGTGTCGGGCGTCGTCACTGCCGGGCACTCGGTCAGGAGCCCGCCGGTCTCCTCGGCCACCCACGCGTCCAGAACGGGCTTGGGGTTCCCGCCCATGAAGTCCACCTGGTAGAGCTGGGCGTCGTGGTACGCGGCCACGCGCTCGAGGAACTCGGCTCCGATCGGGTAGCCCTGCTGCAGGAAGGCGCTGTCCGCGACGTGCACCAGCGGCGTCGCCGGCGGCTCATCGGGGTCGATGCCCGCGACGTCGCCCTCGTACCGCGCCAGGAGGGCCCGCAGATCGGCCACCGCCTGGCTCCCGGTCAGCCCGGCCGCGGTGTCGATCTCCTCGGCCACCGTTCCCGAGGCGCCCTCGCGCAGCAGCGCGAGCGCGAGCTGCAGGCTCAGCGGCGAGACGACGACGTCCTTGCCTGCGGGCGCGACGTCGAGCAGGCCGGCGGCCAGGCGCAGCGACGCGTCGACCATCGGCTGTTCCGGCCGGGCGTCGGCGGCCACGCCGCCGAACTCCGCGTCCGCGGCGAGCGGCTCCGGCAGGTCGCCGCCTCCGCCGCCCGCGCACCCTCCGGCGACGAGCACCGCCACCGCCGTCAGCGCGGCCGTCGTCAGCCGCACCGTCCGCACCTGCCTGGCGCCCGTGTTCCCGCGCATGATCGGCCCCTCCCGTGGTTCCACCCTGGCTGTGTCCCGGGGACCCTGACCTTTGCAGGCAAGCCGGTTCCATGATCACGCCCGGTGGGCACGACCGCGCCCCGTAGGCTGCCGTGGGTGACCGCCCGCCCGCTCCTCATGCTGCAGCACGCGCCCTGGGAGGGGCCGGCCCTGGTCGCGCGTGCCCTCGCCGAGCGGGCGCCGGAGGTCAGGCTCGTCGTGCGCTCGGTCGTCGACGACCCCGCTCCGGAGCTCCCGGAGCCCGCCGACCTCGCCGGCCTGGTGGTCATGGGCGGCCCCATGGGCGCC
>JAEZBT010000309.1 GCA_023426865.1 Actinomycetes bacterium | reverse complement strand
GCCCTTCACGCTCACGCCCGGCCAGCGCGCGGTCGGCGACCAGGTCGCGGCCGACCTCACCGCCCCGCGGCCGATGCAGCGGCTGCTCCAGGGCGAGGTCGGCTCGGGGAAGACCGTGGTGGCCCTGCGCGCGATGCTCCAGGTGGTCGACTCCGGCGGCCAGGCTGCCCTGCTCGCCCCGACGGAGGTGCTCGCCGCCCAGCACCTGCGCACCCTGCGGGACCTGCTGGGCCCGCTCGCCGAGGAGGGCATGCTCGGCGGCGCGGACGTGGCCACGCGCGTGGTCCTGCTCACGGGCTCGCAGACGGCCGCGCAGCGGCGCGAGGCGCTGCTGGACGCCGCCTCGGGGCGGGCGGGCATCGTCGTCGGGACGCACGCCCTCCTGGGCGAGCAGGTGCAGTTCGCGGACCTCGGCCTGGTGGTGGTGGACGAGCAGCACCGGTTCGGCGTCGAGCAGCGCGACCAGCTGCGGCAGCGCTCCGGCGCGACCCCGCACCTGCTGGTGATGACCGCGACGCCGATCCCACGCACGGTCGCGATGACGGTCTTCGGCGACCTCGAGGTCTCGACCCTGAGCGACCTGCCCGGTGGTCGGGCGGGCGTGACGACGCACGTCGTGCCCGCCGGCAACGCCGCCTGGCTCGACCGCACGTGGCGCCGGGTCCGCGAGGAGGTCGACGCCGGGCACCGCGCCTACGTCGTCTGCCCCCGGATCAGCGCGGACGACCCGGCGGACGCGGCCCCGGCCGATGACGCAGACCTCGTGGACGAGGACGACGGCCTCCTGTTCGGCGAGGCCGAGCGGCGCCGTCCCCTCCGGGCCGTGCTCGAGGTGGTCGACGAGCTCGCGGGGCTGCCCACGCTCGCCGGCGTACGCGTCGCGGCGTTGCACGGGCGGATGTCGGGCGCCGAGAAGGACGAGGTGATGGCCCGGTTCGCGCGCGGCGACATCCAGGTCCTCGTGGCGACGACCGTCATCGAGGTCGGCGTGGACGTGCCGGAGGCCACGGTCATGGTGATCCTCGACGCGGACCGGTTCGGCCTGTCCCAGCTCCACCAGCTGCGCGGGCGCGTCGGCCGTGGCACCGACCCGGGGCTGTGCCTGCTCGTCTCCTCGGCCCCCGAGGACACCGACGCCGCGACGCGCGTGCAGACCCTCGCCCGCACCACCGACGGGTTCGAGATCGCCGCCGTGGACCTCGACCTGCGCCGCGAGGGCGACGTGCTCGGCGCCTCCCAGTCGGGCGGCAGCTCGCTGCGCCTGCTCCGCGTCGTGCGGCACGCCGACGTCATCGCGCAGGCCCGCGAGGACGCCGCGGCCGTCGTGTCGGCCGACCCCGGGCTCGAGGCGCACCCCGCCCTGGCCGCGGCCATCGAGCACTGGCTGGACCCGCGCCGCGAGGAGTTCCTCGAGCGCACCTGAGCCGTCAGGTCACGCCCCGCGGTGCGCGGTCCGCCTACGCTGACGGCGTGCCCCCCGCAGATGCCGTCCGCGCCCGCGCGCTCGAGGTCGGGTACGGGGCCGCCCCCGTGTGCGCCCCGGTGAGCTTCACGCTCCGGCCGGGGAAGGCCGTCGCGCTGGTCGGCCCGAACGGCTCGGGCAAGTCGACGGTGCTGCGTGCGGTCCTGGGCCTGCTCGCCCCGATGTCGGGCACGGTGACGGTCCTCGGGTCGCCGGTGGACGAGCGGTCCGCAGGCTTCCGCCGCGCCGTCGCCAGCGTCCTCGACGACGACGCGTGGTTCCCGGCGCTGACCGTCGGGGAGCACCTCGACCTGGTCGCGCGTGGGCATGGCGTCGCGGAGGCCGATGCCGTGGTCGACGGGCTGCTCGAGGACTTCGGGCTCTGGGACGAGGCCGTGTCGCTGCCGACGGCGCTCTCGTCCGGCCAGCGCCGACGGCTGCTCCTCGCCTCGGCCTTCGCCCGCCCGCGGGCGCTGCTGGTGCTCGACGAGCCGGAGCAGCGCCTGGACACGTCGATGCGCGAGGCCCTCACCGAGCGGCTGCTGGCCGAGAAGGCGGCGGGCGTCGGCGTCCTCATGGCGACCCACGACGCCGACCTCGTCCTCGCGGTGGCCGACCGCGCGGTGCTGGTCGGCGACCAGGAGTGCCCGGTGCTCTCTCCCGTGCAGGCGGTCGCCGCCCTGCGGAGCACCCCGGCATGACGGCTCCCACACTCGTCGGCCCGGAGGTGGGCGCCCCACCGTCGGGCCGTGCACTGCGCCGGTGGGTGGTCCGGACCGGTCGACGGCACGCCAGCCGAGGCAGCCTCGGCGAGGTGATGAACGACCTGTACTACGCCGCCGTGACGGGCGTGATCGGACTCGCGATGGCGTTCGGGTCGGCGCAGAGCCTGCGCTCGGTGCTGGAGCCACCGGCGCATGCCGTGGTCCCGGACGGCCCGGGCGTCGCCTCGGCGGTCCCGTGGCTGCTCCTCGCGGGGCTCGGCCTCGTCGTGTCGCTGGCGGGTCGCCTCGGGCCCGTCGGTGTGGGCGGCGCCGAGGCGACGTGGCTGCTCGGGACGCCCGTGGACCGCCGCGGACTGCTCCGTCCGACGGCGCGCCGGTTGCCGCTGCTCGCCGGCGCTGTCGCGGCCGTCGTGGTCGGCATCCTCGACGCCGGCATCGTCGCCGACCGGGACGTGGGTCACGTCGTGCTCGCGAGCGTCGCCGGAGCGCTCGCCGCCGTGCTCGTCGTCCTGCTCGCGGGCGTGGCGCAGAGCGCGCAGGTGAGTCGTCGCCGGGTCGCCTTGGTCGGGGACCTCCTGCTCGGTCTCGTCCCGGTCGTGGCGCTCGGGGTGACCCTCGCCGGTGGCCGGCTGCCGACGACCGTCGCCGTCCCGCCGGTCGCGCTCGGGGTGCTCGCCGCGGCCGCGGTGACCACAGCCCTGCTGCTCGACGTGCGACTCGGCGAGCTGGCCGCCCGGTCGCTCCGCGAGAGCGGCTCCGTGGCCGCCCAGGCGGCGGGTGCGCTCGTGTCGCTCGACTCGCGTGAGCTCGGTCGGGCCCTCACCGACGCCACGAGCCCGGCGCGCAGGCGCCGCCGATGGCGGTTCCGCCACGTGCACGGACCCTCCGTCGCGGTGGTCGTGGCCGACTCGCTCGTCCTCCTGCGGTCGGTGCGGCACCTCGTGCAGGTGGTCGTCGCGGCGGCCGTGCCAGTCGCCGTCGCGCGGACACCCGAGCTCGCCGGCCCCGGGGCGTTCGTCCTCGTGGTCCTCGTGGTGGGGTACGTCGCGATGACAGCGACGGCCGAGGCAGCGCGGCGCGCGGAGATGCAGCCGGCCGTCGACCGCCTCCTCCCGTTGTCCGACCGGGCCGTGCGGCGGCTGCACATGGTCGTGCCCGGGGCGGCGATGCTGGCGTGGTCGGCGGCGGCCTACGCGGCGGTCGGCGGCTGGTGGGGCGGTGGGCTCGGTCGCTGGCTGCTGCTC
>JAEZBT010000255.1 GCA_023426865.1 Actinomycetes bacterium | reverse complement strand
GCCGGCGGCGGCGGCTGCGGCTGGCGGGCATCGCGCTGCTGCTGCTGCTCGCCCTCGCCATCGCCTGGCCCGTCGGGCTCCTGATCTGGGCGAACGGGCACATCCAGCACGTGGCGGCGCTCTCGGGCACGCCGGACAACACGCCGGGGACGACGTACCTGCTGGCCGGCTCGGACGTCCGCGGGGAGGCCGGCGGGCTGCCGGTCGACGGCACCGAGGGTGCGCGCACCGACACCGTCATGGTGCTGCACGTCCCCACCTCGGGCCCGTCCGCGCTGATCAGCCTGCCGCGCGACACCTACGTGGACATCCCCGGCTACGGCCCCAACAAGCTCAACGCGGCCTACGCGTTCGGCGGCCCGGCGCTCCTGGTGCAGACCGTCGAGGGCCTGACGGGCCTGCACGTCGACCACTACGCGGAGATCGGCCTGGGCGGCGTCGCGCAGATCGTGGACGCGGTCGGCGGCGTCGAGCTGTGCATGGACCCGGCCGTGAACATGGTGACCTTCCCGGTGAACGACCCCGAGTCGGGCATGGTCTGGGACGGGCCGGGCTGCCGCGTCGTCGCCGGTCCCGAGGCACTCGCCTTCGCCCGGATGCGCAAGGCCGACCACGAGGGCGACATCGGGCGCGGCAAGCGGCAGCAGCAGCTCATCGCGTCAGTCGCGTCGACCGTCGCCGACCCCTCGCTGGTGTGGCAGCCGACCCGCCAGGTCAGCCTGATCCGCACGGGGCTGTCGGCCCTCACCGTCAGCGAGGGCACCGACATCATCGACATGGGTCGCCTCGCGCTGGCCTTCCGCGACGCCACGGGTCCCGAGGGCGTCCGCGGCACGCCGCCGCTGGCCAGCCTCGACCACCGTCCTGGCGGCGTCGGCTCGACCGTGCTCATCGACGAGGCCACCGCGCCCGCGTTCTGGCAGCAGATCGTGGCCGGCACGTACCCGCCCGGATCGGTCGTCGGCGGCGTCCCGCAGGGCTGACGCAGCGCGGGTCAGGAGGGCCTCGATCCGACGACGCGCGGGCGTGCCGACCCGGGCCTCGACGAGGCGATGGATCGCCACCGCAAGGAGCAGCGCGAACGCCACGGCGGCGAGGAGGGCGACCGGCGTCGGGACGTGCCCGGCGATCCGCTCGATGAGCCACCAGCCCCAGAACTGGTGCACGAGGTACAGCGGGTACGTGATCGCCCCGAGCGTCGCCAGGAAGGTCCACCGCACCCGGCGCAACGGGGTGAGGGTGGTGAGCGCGACGCCGCCCACGCACGCGGCGAGCGCGCCCGCGAGCACCCACGTGTTCGGCTCGAACGCCGTCGCCGTGCCCAGCTCGCGTGCCTTCTCCGGGAGGTTGGTCGTCACGGCGAGGACGGTCTGCGCCCCCACGAGGGCCCACAGCAGTCGCGAGTGCCCGTCGCGGTAGATGAGGAAGAGCAGCATCCCGGCCGCGAAGAACGGGGCGTAGCGGCTGATGAGGAGCTCGGCGCCCAGCTCCCAGCCGAGCCGCTCCACCGCGAGCGCCACGAGGGGCCAGGTCGCCGCGGCCACGACCACGCGGCGGCGCGTGATGCCGACCGCCACGAACACCGCGACGAGCAGGTAGAAGCGCAGCTCGGTGTAGAGCGTCCAGTAGACGCCGTCGACGTTGCGCACGCCGAAGGCCTCCTGCAGGAGCGTCGCGTTGACCGCGACCTCGCCGAGCGACACGTCCTTGCCCGACGGCCAGATCACCAGGAGGAGGACGCTCGTGGCGGCCAGGGCTGCCCAGTACGCCGGGTAGAGGCGGGCGAGCCGCGACGCGACGACCTGCGGCACTGTGCGGCCCCAGGCCGTCCAGAGGATGACGAAGCCGCTGACCACGAAGAAGAGCTCCGGCGCCACCGACAGGTACATCACCTTCGGGCCGAGGGTGGCGAACCGGTCCCCCGGGTCCTCACCCCAGACGGTGCTCCACAGCGCGGTGTAGTGGTAGACGACGACGCCGAGGGCAGCGACGAACCGCAGGCCGTCGATGGCGTACAACCGGCCGCTGGGGACGTCGTGGGCCGGGACGGGCCGTCGCACAGCGGCGCCGACCCGCGCCGGAGCGGTCGTCGTTACCATTCCGTGACCTTAAGCAGGTCGCGGCGGATCCGCCCGTCGAGCGCGGCCGGCGCCCCTGCCCGCCGAGCGTGGCGGAACGGTGCGGGCGCCCCGCGCCGCCTACGCGGTTCGTCTCGAAGGCCCTTCGTGGCACCACCGGACGGTGCTTGTGGACCGTGGGACTCGCGTGGCGGGTGTGGTGTCACTCCTGCCCCACGGGCACCACGTGCAACAAGCACCGTCCCGTGACGACAGCCGGCGCCGGGCCACCCCTCCCTCGGGCCCATCGGCCCGGCTGTGGCGCCCACCTGGCGCTGGCGCGGTCAGAAGGTTGCGCGCGGCCCGAGTGCCGCGGCACGCACGGCGACAAGGCGCTCGTCGAGCTCGGGGCGGCCCGACCGCACCGAGGCGCGCACGGCCTCGAGCACCTCCATCGCGGCGCGCTCGGTGTGCTGGACCGCGTCGCGGAAGGTGTAGCGCAACGAGGCCAGACCGACGGCCAGAGCCGCGCGATCACGACGCCGATCCTCCGCGAACGCGACCCGGTCGCTGTGGAACGCGTACCCGTCCACCTCGACGGCCACCCGCCGTTCGACCAGGAGGTCGACGAACCCGATGCCCTCCACCAGGGCTTGCGGTTCGACGAGCAGGCCGAGCCGCCGGGTCGCGAGCCGGAGGAAGGTCTCGGGCATCGACTGGCTCCTCCCGTCGGTCGACCGCAGCACGGCGTCGAACTGGCGGCGGCCCGCACGCCTGGGCCGGAGGACGGCCAGCTCGTGGTGACGAACGACTCCACGGTTGACGGCCGCGTCCCACAGGGCGACCACCTCGCGAGCCGGCAGGCAACCCAGCGTGTGCAGCAGTGCGAGAGGGGTGGGAGTCGCAAGGGCCGACATCGTCCCGGGAGCGGGTGCCTCCACGCGCCCGTCCCAGTGCACGCGGGTGCCCGGGGGAAGGGAGGCCGAGCGCGGGAGCCGCCTCGTGGAGGGGATCGCGACATGGGGGGCCGACGGCGCGCGGAGCAGCGGCAGGCCGACCTCCGCGGCTGCCGAGACGCACGTGAGGAGGCCGCCGGCCAGCCTCGGCGCGACGACATCCGGCGGCGCAGCGGGAAGCGCGTACGCGCCGCGGCCGAGGCGGAGCACCACCCCCGTCGAGACGAGCGCCGCGAGCTCACGAGCATCGGACCGGCTGTGCACGAGGTCGCGGCTCAGGAGACAGCCACCAGCCTGGGACAGCGAGCGCTCGATCGACACGGGCGCACGATGGACTGTCGCGGCGGAGCAGAACGGCCCCGCCCTCGGGTCCTGTGGATAGACGACCGACACGAGGCTACGTGGACGGATCGTCAGGCCACACGGTTCCCGCGCCGGGCCTGCCCAGGCCGGTCCTCCGAGACGGAGCATGTGAATGGCGTGGCTGATGTGACGGATGTGACGTCACACCAGCCCGACCAGCACCGTTGGTCACATTCACCGTCGGAGGCAGCCACCGTCGGGGGCAGCCACCGTCGGGGACAGCCACCGTCGGGGGCAGCCACCGTCGGGGGCAGCCACCGGCGGGGGTAGCCACCGGCGGGGCAGTCACCCTCGGGGGCAGTCGCGACGTCGGTGGGTCGGCCGCGCCGGGCGCAGCTCAGGCGCTGAAGCCCGTGGGCTGCGCGCCGCCCACCTTCGCCTGGAGGCGGGCGCCCTTGGCCAGCGCCTGCTCGCGCAGCTCACCCTGGAAGCCGACGATCCGCTCGCGCATCGCGGCGGCCGCCTCGTCGGAGCCCGCGCCGAGGATCCGCGCCGCCAGCAGGCCCGCGTTGCGCGCCGCGCCCACGCCCACCGTCGCGACCGGCACGCCCGCCGGCAT
>JAEZBT010000235.1 GCA_023426865.1 Actinomycetes bacterium | reverse complement strand
CCCCCCGCCGCCCCGCCCCCCCCCCCCCCCCCCCCCCCCCCCCCCCCCCCCCCCCCCCCACGCCCGTGGGCGCGGCGCCGCGCGTCAGACCCGGATGGCGGCGAGCCGGGCGAGCTCCGCCTCGACGTCGACGTCGGTCGTCGGCCAGCTGAGGTCCAGGCCCCCGAGCGCGTGCACGAGCAGCTCCGTCACGGCCATCCGGGCGTACCACTTGCGGTCCGCCGGGACGACGTACCAGGGCGCCAGGTCGGTCGACGTCCGGTCGAGCACCGCCTGGTACGCCTCCTCGTACTCCGACCAGCGGGCGCGCACGTCGAGGTCGCCCGGCTTGTACTTCCACCGCTTGTCCGGGCGCTCCAGGCGCTCGCGGAGCCGCGCCTCCTGCTCCTGCGGCGAGATCGCGAGGAGCACCTTGACGATCGCCGTGCCGGACGCGGCGACCTCCGCCTCGAACGCGTTGATCTCGTCGTACCGGACGCCCCACACGTCCGGGGGGACCAGCTCGTTCACACGGACCACGAGCACGTCCTCGTAGTGCGACCGGTCGAACACCCCGATGAGTCCTGGGCGGGGCAGGGCGGCCCGGATCCGCCACAGGTAGTGGTGGGCGAGCTCCTCCGGCGTCGGGACGCCGAACGAGCGCAGGGCCACGCCCTGCGGGTCGACGGCGCCGAGCACGTGCCGGACGATGCCGCCCTTGCCCGCGGTGTCCAGGCCCTGCAGCACCAGCAGGACGGACCGCGTGCCGTCGGTCCTGCCGTGCGCGAACAGGAGCTCCTGGAGCTCCGACAGCTCCTCGCCGCGCGTGGCGGTGTGGTCCTCGCCCGCATCGCGGTCACCGTCCCAGCCGGGCGTCGACGCCCGATCCAGGCCCGCCAGGTCGAAACCGTCGCCGGCACGCAGCGCCTCGTGCGCGGGCGTCCGCCACGCCTCACCCATGGCTCACTCCTCGGTGGTGCTCCCGACCGGGCACAGGACGGCTACCGACCTGGCCGGCATCTCGACCTCGTCACCGTAGAACGTCACCGGCGCCCACGCGGCGAGAACGCCCGGGTCGTGACCGCCGAGGTCCACCCGGACGCGCCGCACCTGGTCGTCGAGGTTGAGGACGACGCGGGCGCTCCCGCGCGCCAGGACGAACCAGCCGTCCCCGTGGTCGACGGCGGTCGCGGCGCGGTCCCCGGAAGCCAGGTCGGGCACGCGCCGACGGAGCGCGATGAGCTCCCGGTACCAGGAGAGCAGGCGGGCCCCGGCGGGCCGTGTCGGCTCGGCCCAGTCGAGCCGGCTCGCGGCGACGGTCGCGGGTGACTGCGGGTCGGGTACTGACACGTGCCCGCCGTAGAGGTCGGCCCAGCCGTGACCGCCGAACTCCTCTGTGCGGCCCTTGCGGATCGCCTCCGCAAGCTCGGGCTCGGCGTGGTCGGTGAAGAACTGCCAGGGGGTGCGGGCGCCCCACTCCTCGCCCATGAAGAGCATCGGGGTGAAGGGGGAGCAGAGCACCAGGGCGGCGGCCATCGCCAGTCCGCCGTCGTCGAGCCGGGCGGAGGGTCGGTCGCCCAGCGCCCGGTTGCCAACCTGGTCGTGGTCGGAGGCGAACACGACGAAGCGGTGCCCGTCGACCTCGGTCGGCACCGGGCGGCCCCAGTGCTGCTCGCGGAAGGTCGACCACCACCCGTCGTGGACGAACACCGAGGTCAGCGCCTTGGCCAGGACCTCCGGCGACCCGAAGTCGACGTAGTAGCCGTGTCGCTCCCCGGTGAGGAAGGCGTGGACCGCGTGGTGCACGTCGTCGGCCCACTGCGCGGTCATGCCCAGCCCGCCCCCGGCGGTCGGGGTGACCATGTGGGGGTCGTTCAGGTCGGACTCCGCGACGAGCGAGAGCGGACGGCCCACCTCCTGCGCGAGCGCCGCCACGGCGTCGGAGAGGTCGGCGAGCACGTGGCGGGGCGAGTCGTCCACGAGCGCGTGCACGGCGTCCAGGCGGAGCGCGTCCACGTGGAAGTCGCGCAGCCACCGGAGCGCGTTGTCGATGACGAAGTCCCGGACCGGCCCGGAGTCGCGGTCGTCGAGGTTGATCGCGGCCCCCCACGGGGTGTGGTGCCGCTCGGTGAAGTAGGGACCGAACTCGCCGAGGTAGTTGCCGGATGGGCCGAGGTGGTTGTAGACGACGTCGAGACAGACCGCGATCCCGCGGGCGTGCGCCGCGTCGACGAACTGCTGGAGCGCCTCGGGTCCGCCGTACGGCTCGTGGACCGCGTACAGGGCCACGCCGTCGTAGCCCCAGCCGTGCACGCCCGGGAAGGCGGCGACCGGCATCAGCTCCACGACCTGGACGCCGAGGTCGGCGAGGTGGTCGAGCCGCTCGACGGCCGCGGCGAGCGTCCCCTCCGCGGTGAAGGTGCCCACGTGCAGCTCGTACACGACGGCCCCGCGTACGTCCCGGCCGGCCCAGTCGTCGTCGGTCCAGACGAAGCGGTCGGGGTCGAACGTCCGGCTCGGTCCGTGCACGCCGACCGGCTGCCACGGGCTGCGGGGGTCCGGCCGTGGGTCCCCGCCGTCCACGGAGAACCAGTAGTCCGTGCCGTGGGCGAGCACCAGCGGGCCGGACACCCACCAGCCCCCCTCGGCCCGCTCGAGCGGCATGACGCGCGTCTTGCCGCGGGGCAGCCGGCTCGGGTCGGTGCTCGGCATGACGAGGTCCACGTAGCGGGCGGCGGGTGCCCACACCCGCGGCCGCCACGTCCAGTGACCCGGTGTCATCGTGGCTCCTCGGTGTCCTCGGCCGCGGCGGGCACGAGCAACGCCACCGGCAGCGTGTGCAGCAGGTCGGCCAGGCGCACCGCGCCGCCGGGGACGTCGCGCTCCGTGAGCACGTCGCGCCACGTGCCCGCGGGCAGGACGACCGTGTGCTCCGCCCAGCCGCCGAGCCGCTCGACGGCGGCCGCGAGCCGGGTGGCGACGACGAGCACCCGCGGGTCCCCGTCGAG
>JAEZBT010000117.1 GCA_023426865.1 Actinomycetes bacterium | reverse complement strand
TGCGAGACAGGTGCGGCGGTCACCGGCGCCCCAGGCGCGCGCTGACGGCACGCAGCGGCCGGGTCACGCGCCACGACGTGCTCGACCGCAACGCGGCGATCTCGGCGCGGGCGAGTGCGAGGGCCTGGTCGTCGCTCGGTCCGCCGCCCGACTCCCCGACCGGGGCCCAGTGCTGCAGGGCCTCGGCGCGCCACCGGCGCAGGTCCTCGAGAGTCTGGTCGCGGTCCATCTGGACGGTACGCAGCCGGTCGTCGACGAACGGGTCGAGCGCGCAGGCCGGGTACGACAGCGCCGCCCCGATCCGCTCGTCGTGCTCGGCCGCGACGTAGAAGCGGGAGACGCCGTCGAAGAGCCGGAAGACGTAGCCGGCGTCGAGGAGGAGGGCCTCCCACTCGCCGTGCGTCGGCGTGGTCGACAGGGGAGCGGTCGACTCGACCACGACCACCCACGGGCGCCACGCGCGCAGGTCGACCCCGGCCAGGACCTCCGCCTCCGCGCCCGCCACGTCCACGACCATGAAGTGCGTCGGGTGGTCACGCCAGGCCTGCTCGTCGAGGACCTGGTCGAGCGTGCGACCGGGCACGGTCTCGGCGTGCGGTGTCCAGCCGTGCGTCTGGTGCACGCTGCTGTGCTCCTGCCGGGTCGTCGACAGGCCCGTGCTGTCGATCTGGTAGAGCGTCACCTCGTCGACGGGCTCGGCCACGACGGCGGCCCGCACCTGGGTGTCCCGCGGCCGCTCGGCGCGGTGCAGGAGCACGTACTCCTCGATCGGCTCGACGGTGATGCCGGACCAGCCGTGCTCGTAGAAGGCCTTCGTCGCCGAGTAGGTCGTCGGGTGGTTCGCGCCGATCTCGACGTACCGGCCAGGGGTCACGTCGGCGAGGGCGCGCCACAGGACGACGTCCTCCCGGTTCTGGGCGTAGGACACGATGTGGTCGACGGGCACGACCGCGATCATAGACGCGGCTCCGGGGAGCTCCCGGTGGGCCTGGCTAGGATCGTGGGTGCCCTCGTCCCCGCTGGGACGCCACCCGACCTTCGAGGAACCATGCCGCGCGCACTCATCACCGGGATCACCGGCCAGGACGGTCTGTACCTCTCCGAGCACCTGCTGTCCAAGGGCTACGAGGTGTTCGGGCTGATCCGGGGCCAGAACAACCCGAAGCTCGAGTTGGTCCGCCGGACCGTGCCGGACGTGCAGCTCCTCACCGGTGACCTGCTCGACATCTCGAGCCTGCTGCGCGCCCTGGAGCGCTCGCAGCCCGACGAGGTCTACAACCTCGCGGCCATCTCCTTCGTCGCGTACTCGTGGGAGAACGCGATGCTGACGGCCGACGTCACCGGCAAGGGCGTGCTCAACATGCTCGAGGCCGTGCGCCTGTACGCGCACGACGACCCGTCGAAGGTCCGCTTCTACCAGGCGTCCAGCTCGGAGATGTTCGGCAAGGTGCAGGAGGTCCCGCAGCGGGAGTCGACGCTCCTGTGGCCGCGCTCGCCGTACGGGGTGGCCAAGGTCTTCGGCCACTACATGACGATCAACTACCGCGAGTCGTACGGCATGCACGCGTCGTCGGGCATCCTCTTCAACCACGAGTCGCCGCGCCGTGGGCCGGAGTTCGTCACCCGCAAGGTGTCCCAGGCCGTGGCGCGCATCAAGCTCGGGCTGCAGGACGACCTGACGCTCGGCAACCTCGACGCGAAGCGCGACTGGGGCTACGCCGGCGACTACGTCGACGCGATGTGGCGGATGCTGCAGCAGGACACCCCGGACGACTACGTCGTCGCCACCGGCGAGACGCACTCGATCCGCGAGCTGCTGGACGCGGCGTTCGCCGTCATCGGGGTCGACGACTGGTCGGGTTACGTCAAGCAGGACCCGCGGTTCATGCGGCCCGCCGAGGTCGAGCTGCTCATCGGCGACCCGGCGAAGGCGCGCACCCAGCTCGGCTGGGAGCCGAAGGTCTCGTTCGCCGAGCTGGTGTCGATGATGGTCGAGAACGACCTCGTGGAGCAGCGCGCCCTGGCCGGGATCTAGCCCGTGACCCGCTCGTTGATCACCGGCATCACCGGGCAGGACGGCGGGTACCTCACCGAACGGCTGCTCGCCGACGGCGTCGAGGTGCACGGCATGGTGCACGACGGCGACCCGGCACTCGCGGACTTCCGCGACCGGCACCCCGACGTGCCGCTGCACCCGGGCGACCTCGCCGACCACGCCGGGATCGCCCGGCTCGTCGCCGAGGTCGCCCCGGACGAGGTCTACAACCTCGCTGGGATCAGCTCGGTCGCCTTCTCCTGGGAGCAGCCCGCGCTGACGGCCGAGCTGAGCGGCGTCGCCGCCGCCGTGCTCATGCGGGCCGCCCTCGCGGTGCAGGAGGCCACGGGCCGCCGCGTGGCATTCGTCCAGGCGAGCAGCGCGGAGATCTTCGGCCAGGCCGCCACGGCCCCGCAGGACGAGACCACGCCGATCCGGCCGGTCTCGCCGTACGGGGCCGCGAAGGCCTACGCGCACCACATGGCGCACGTCTACCGCGGGCACGGCGGGCACGTGTCGACGACGATCCTGTTCAACCACGAGTCGCCACGGCGCCCGGAGACCTTCGTCACGCGGAAGATCACCGCCGGCGTCGCGCGGATCGCCCGGGACGGCGG
>JAEZBT010000063.1 GCA_023426865.1 Actinomycetes bacterium | reverse complement strand
TTGCATCCACAAGGGCTGATCCAGCCCCAAGCGCGCCTCTAGCGCGGCTAGTTGTTCGGGCGTGGCATTGGGCCCGGCAATGATTTGCGCGGGATTGCCGGGGATGAAATGAATAATTGAGAAGACTGCAATGGAAATGAGAAAGAGAACAGGAACCATCTGCCAAAGTCGCTGTAATGCGTATCGTCCCACAGGTTTTTGCTCCCTTAATCACAAGAGAATCACAACGTATGATTGTGGTCATTCCGAGCGTAGCGAGGAATCTCTCTAGACGTGCATGGAGGCAGAGAGATTCTTCGTCGCTACGCTCCTCAGAATGACTACATCAGAATGACTACATCAGAATACAAAGCTAGATCATGAACTTATCGATCCAACCAGCTTTCGCCCAGCCAGATTGTACCGTCCAAGTCGATGCGGAAATCTTGCAGCGTGTCCCAGTGGGCATAGGTGGATTGGCTCCATACGGTTGGAATCGTCCAGCCTTGCTCGAGCAAAATTTCCAGCGCACGATGATAGAGTTCGGTGCGCACTGCGCGGTCGGTCTCTTCACGCGCTTGCGCGATCACTCTGCTGTACTCAACATACCACTCGTCGGTGCGCGGGGTGCGCTGATCTTCGGGCTTCTGCAATTCTTCCTGGGTATATTCCACACCAAAGAAGTTGCGGAATGGACGGCAGCAGGCTGCCGATTCGAAGAGACCGCTGGGGTCAACCGAAGTATCGCCTGTGGCGTGAGAGACAATGGTGAAGTCGCTGGCAAAAAGCTGTGGCCAATATTGGGGCAGTTCGGTCGGCACAAGTTCAACCTCGACACCAATTGCGGCCAACTGTTGTTGATAGACTTGCGCTTGATCCAGATGGGGATCGTTGGTGCCGCGGATCAACATTTGAATCGAGAAGCCATCAGGATAGCCGGCCTCGGCCAAAAGCTCGCGGGCGCGTTCGGGATCATGGGTATAGTAGGTGGTCAAATCTTCTGCATAGGCCCATGATGTCGGCGGATAGGGCACAGTCACCGGCTCGGCTTGCCCGTGGAAAGCAGTGTTGGCAATCTCTTCGCGGTCGATAGCATAGTTGAAGGCTTGGCGCACGCGCACATCGTCAAAGGGGGGCGCATTGATGTTCATGAGGAAGGCATAGAAGGAGAAGCCAGGCGGCTCGGCTCCCACCACCAGCCCTCCTTCTTCGGCTAGTGCAGCCTTTTCAATTAAGGGTACGTTAAGCAGCAAGTCAATGGTGTTGGAGCGCAGGTTGACCAGGCGTGCTTGGGCATCGGGGATGGGGCGCACGACGATCCGGTCGATGTAGGGGAAGCCTTCGCGCCAGTAGTCCTCGAAACGGTCAATGGTCAGGCTGTCACCTGGAATCCACTCGGTGAATTGATAGGGACCAGTGCCAACGGGAACCGTGTCGATGGTCTCCAACGCTTCTTGGGGGAAGATGTAGAGGCGGGCAATGCCATCGAGTTGCGAAGCAGTGCGCTCGCTATAGTTGATGCGCACGGTCAGATCATCAATCTTTTCCGCGCCAGTGGCGGTTTGGAAGCGGTCGCTCAAGTGATGACCGTACTCGGCATTGCGTGCGTGTTCCACCGACCACACCACATCGTCGGCTGTCATCTGGCGGCCATTGTGAAACATGATGCCTTCGCGCAGGTGCAGCGTGACCGACATCCCATCCTCAGATTGCTCCCACGACTCGGCCAACCATGGTTCAAAATCGCCTTCATCGCTGATGCGGATGGGGGCTTCAAAGAACTGCGGCTTGAATTCGCCGTTGGTTACATCAAAATGAGGGTGGAAGGTGACAAAATCATCACCCAGTGACATGGTAAGTGTGCCACCCGCGCGTGGGCCAGAGGGTGCGGCTTCCTCGCCACCTTCGGCTGGTGCAGAGGGCGATACCGGGGCAGAACAAGCCGCAGCCAACATGACGATGAGCAGCAGCAAGCTCCACAAAGAGGTACGTCGAAAGTGCATAGTTGCTCTCCTTATTGATCCTGTGAAAATTGATCCTGTGAATCGGTTCCTATAGATCGGTTCTAGCAAAGAAGTACTTCAACAGCAGCTACAAAGTTGAGGTGAAACAGGTCGGAATCGCCTAGCGGCACGTGCACGAGAAATCCGGTGCGCTTGTTGCTGGCGAGGTGACGGCATAAGATCAACGCCAAAGTGCGTTTGCCCGCTTCCATGAAGTTGTCTATAGCATGCGCCCCTATTCTAATGGGGAACATCATGCAAAGCTAAATTGTTATGTATAAAGCAACCGTAGGCGCAACCGCTGCGCATACTTGCTTTGCGGTTCTCCTAGAGATGCCAACCTTCAGCAGGTGAGTTCAATCAATTAGCGGGTGCAACAACAAGTGGTACAACAGGAGGCACAGTTGGGGCAACAACAGAGGGAGACAACCGAGAGGGCGGCAGGCAGCGCAAGGGAGACGAAGTCTGATGCAATGCTTGTTGATGCAATGCTTGAGGTGTGGAACAAGGTGTCACCCTTGTGGCCCGGACTGTGGGCGTTGTACACGGCCAAAAGATTCATGGTAATTCCTCATTGATAGATTCCGACTCATTGTTAGCCCCATGTGCACTATCCTGGAGATCATCTGCTTTGGCGAGCCGTAGAGGGCAGTATACGGTGAGCCTGGTTCACTGTCAAAACTTGTTCACAATGTATGTTCACAATGTATGTTCACAACATAGATCCACAGTAAAAGTTCATATTCGGTCACAAGGCAAAAGATGGCGTACACTTAGTCCAAACTTACTTAGCCCAAAAGAGTGGAGTTAGGCAAGCTATGCAAGCTGAAAAAATTCGTGTCTTGGTTGCCAAACCAGGGCTAGATGGTCATGACCGCGGCGCAAAAGTAGTGGCGCGTGCCTTGCGCGATGCGGGTTTTGAGGTCATTTACACGGGCATTCGCCAGACACCCCAGATGATTGCCGAAGCCGCACTGCAAGAAGATGTCGATGTGGTGGGGTTGAGCATTCTTAGTGGCGCGCACATGACGCTTTGCCCCAAGGTGGTGGAACTGTTGCGCGCCCAAGGGCAAGCACATGTGGTGGTGGTGGTCGGTGGCATTGTGCCCGAAGAAGATTTGCCCGCGCTACACGCGGCAGGCATTCAGGCTGTCTTTGGCCCGGGGGCAACCACCGAGACAATTGCAGAATTTCTGCGCAATGCTGTCGCCCAAAGCCACAACGAAGCCTAACGCAGCAGGTTTGGAGTGATGGGATAGCGAAATGGGGCGAAACGTTGATAGTGCGAGCATTGTCGCCGGGGTGCGCCGTCAAGATCGGCTGCTCCTGGCGCGTGCCATCACCCTTGCCGAAAATGAAGACCCACGCGCACCGGAAATCCTCGCCGCGCTTTACCCCACCACGGGGCATGCCCACATCATCGGCATTACGGGCGCACCCGGCACCGGTAAATCCACGCTGGTCACGGCGTTGGCGCAAGCGTTGCGCGCGGCTCACCAAAGTGTTGCCATTGTTGCCATTGACCCCACCAGCCCCTTCACAGGCGGCGCGATTTTGGGCGACCGCGTGCGCATGCGCGCGCTGAGTGGGGATGCAGGAGTTTTTATTCGCAGCATGGCCACGCGCGGCAGCCTCGGCGGGTTGAGCAAAACCACAGGCGATGTTGTGACCCTCTTAGACGCAGCGGGCTTTGACCGCATTCTGGTCGAGACTGTAGGGGTGGGCCAGGCCGAAGTGGAGATTGCCTCCACCGCGCATACCACGCTGGTGGTCGAAGCGCCAGGTCTGGGCGACGAAATTCAGGCGATCAAGGCAGGCATTTTGGAAATTGCCGACTTGCTCATTGTCAACAAGGCAGATCGCCCTGGGGCCGACAAAACAGTGCAAGCCCTGGAGATGATGTTGGAGATTGAACAGCCCCACATGCGGCAAATGCGCCACCACGGGCAACTTGTCCAGGTGGATGCGCCGCGGGCGGTACCAGACAAAGCTCCCGGACAAGACTTAACTCAGGAC
>JAEZBT010000044.1 GCA_023426865.1 Actinomycetes bacterium | reverse complement strand
GTCGCGGGGCGCTGCGTGGTCGCGGGGCGCTGCGTGGTCGCGGGGCATCGCGAAGGCCACGGCCGCGGTGAGCACCGCGACGGCGGCGGCTGCGACGAACACCGCGGTCGCGGCGTCGTTGAAGCGCTCTGGCGAGCCGAACGGGTCGGCGCCGCGCATCACCGCGTTGACCAGCGCGCCCAGTGCGGCGACGCCCACGGCCGAGCCCATCGATCGAGCGAACATGTTGGCCCCGGTGACGACCCCGCGGTCGCCCCAGCCGACGCTCGCCTGCGCCGCGATGAGGCTCGGCGCGGCGACGAAGCCCAGCCCGAGCCCGATGACGAAGCAGCTCACCGCGACCAGGACGAGGGACGGCGTCGTCGAGGTGGCCGCCAGGGTGGCCGCGCCGACGACGGCGATCGCCGCGCCGATGAGCGTCGTGCGGCGGAAGCCGATGCGCAGGTACACCTTGCCGGCCTGCGACGCGGAGATCGGCCAGCCGAGCGTGAGGGCCGCGAGCGCCAGCCCGGAGGCCAGCGGGGACACGCCGAGCTCGGCCTCGAGGAACGTCGGCACGTAGGTCGTCACGCCCATGAGCAGCACGCCGACGCCTACCGCGATGAGCGCTGTCGTGCCCAGCAGCCGCCGGGACAGCACCCACAGCGGGAGCACCGGCTCGGGCGCGCGCGTCTCGACGGCGACGAACCCGCCGAGCAGAAGGGTCGCGGCCACGAACGCGCCGATCGACTGCGCCGAGTCCCAGGCCCACGCGTTGCCGCCCTCGATGAGCGCGAGCAGCAGCGCCGCGGAGCCGCTGGTCAGCAGCAGCCCGCCGAGCCAGTCGATGCGGTGGGTGCGGCGCTCGACGCGCTCGTGGAAGCGGGTGACCAGCAGCCACGCGGCCGCGCCGCCGATCGGCAGGTTCACCCAGAAGATCCACGACCAGTCCAGGTACTCCGCGAAGACCCCGCCGAGCGTCGGCCCGATCACCGAGGCGCTCGCCCACACCGCCGCGATGTACCCCTGGACCTTGGACCGCTCGGCCACGGAGTAGATGTCGCCGGCGATGGTGATCGCCATCGGCCCGACGGCGCCCGCGCCGAGGCCCTGCACCGCGCGGAACGCGATGAGGGCAGCCATCGACGTCGCGAAGCCGCCGAGCAGCGAACCCAGCAGGAACAGGGCGATGCCGACGAGGAGCACCGGCTTGCGGCCGACCGTGTCCGCGACCTTCGAGTAGATGGGGACCGTGACGGCCGTCGCCAGCAGGTAGACGGAGAACAGCCAGGGGAAGGACGCGAAGCCGCCGAGGTCCGCGACGATCGTCGGCACCGCCGTGGCCAGGATGGTCGCCTCGATCGCGATGAGCCCGGTCGTGACCATGAGCGCCAGGAGCACCGGCCCGCGCTCGCGGTCGCGGCGCAGTCCGACCGGCCGGTTGGTCGTGCTGGTGGTCGCGTCGGTCACCTGGGTGCCAACGGGAGCGGCGCCGTCGTCATTCCGGGGCCGCCGGAACGGCCGGCGCAAGACCGACCGCGCACCCGACACCTAGGGGGTAGGAGGTGGCGGACATGACTGGACGTCGGACGATGCGTACGGGTGCCCTGGTCGGCGCGGTGGTCGGAGTGCTGGTGCTCGCGCTCGCGGGCTGCCAGACAGGAAGCGCGGACGACGGCGGCGACGCCGGCGCGGGAGGCGGGGACGACGTGGGTGAGGGTGGCGACCTGCCGGAGGTCACCGGTGACGGCGGCACGCTCGTGCTGCAGGTGCACGCGGCCGGCGGGTTCGTGCCCTGGGGCTACGACTTCGCCTCCGTCCCGTCGTTGAGCGTCTACGCGGACGGGACCGCGATCGTGCCCGGGCCGATGACGCTCGAGTACCCCGGCAAGGCCCTGCCGAACCTGCAGGTGGTGCGCCTGCCCGAGGGCGCGCTCGACGAGCTGGTCGCCGCCGCTGCGGACGCTGACCTCCTCGCGCCCGCCCCCGACTACGGCATGCCGAACATCACCGACCTGCCCACGACGCGCGTCACGATCGCGGCGGGCGGCGAGACGTACGAGCACGCCGCCTACGCGCTGGGCGCCGGCCCGGGGGAGAACGCCCCGGACGACGAGGGCATGTTCGGCGCCGGCGACTCGGGGCTCACGGGCGAGCAGTCCGCGGCCCGCCAGGCGCTGGCGGGGTTCGTGCAGCGCGCGAACGAGCTGGTGGGCGCCACCGGCGCGGAGGAGTCGTACGCCATCACCGCTCTGGGCGTCCTGGCGATGGTCGTCGACCCCGCGACGCAGGTCGGCGTCGAGGGGATCGACATCCAGGTGCTGCCCTGGCCGGTCCCGGGTGTGGCGCTCGCGGGTGCCGAGCAGTGCGCTCTCGTCGAGGGCGCGGATGCGCAGACGCTGCTGGCCACGTTGGCCGAGGCGAACCAGCTCACCCAGTACGAGCAGGACGGCGCCGTCTACCAGACGTGGTTCCGCCCGCTCCTCCCGCACGAGACGAGCTGCGCGGACCTCGTCGGCTGAGTCCGGTACTGGCGTGAAGGGTTCCTACCGATATCCGGCGGCAGGAACCCTTCACGCTGTGCGCAGCCTTCGGGCGCCCGCCGGTCACAGGCGGGGCAGCACCATCTCCTTGACCTGGGCGCGCAGGACCTTGCCGAGCAGCGACCGCGGCGTCTCCTCGATCGCGACGATCCGCTTGGGCACCTTGTAGGCGGTGAGCTGGTCCCGGCACCACGTGCGCAGGGCCTCCTCGTCGAGCGTCACGCCCGGCTCGAGCTCCACGGCCGCGACCACCATCTCCCCGCCCCGCTCGAGCGGCTTGCCGATGACGGCCACGTCGACGACGTCGGGGTGGCCGCGCAGGACGTTCTCGACCTCCGACGGCGACACGTTGAACCCGCCGGTGATGACGAGCTCCTTGGCGCGGTCGACGATCGTCGTGAAGCCGTCGGCGTCGACGGTGACGATGTCGCCGGTGCGCAGCCAGCCGTCCTCGGTGAGGGACTTCGCGGTCTCCTCGGGGTCGTTCCAGTAGCCGGCGAACACCTGCGGACCGTGCAGCAGCAGCTCGCCGGGTTCGCCCGGGGCGACCTCGCGCGTCGGGTCCTCGAGGTCGACGACCTTCATGAGCGTCGACGGGAACGGGACGCCGATCGTCCCCTCGCGCCGCGACGGGTGGAACGGGTTGCCGAGCGCGACGGGCGAGGACTCGGTGAGCCCGTAGCCCTCGACGAGCAGGCCGCCCGACATCGACTCCCACAGCTCGACCACGTGGTTCGGCAGGTTCATCGCGCCGGAGATGCAGAACGTGCAGGAGCGCAACGAGACCCCACGCTCCTTGGCGGCCATGGCGGTGCGCTCGTAGATGGGCGGGACGGCGCAGTAGACCGTGGCGGGCGTCGTCTTCATGGCGTCGAGGACCATGTCGGCGTCGAACTTCGGGAAGAGCACGATGAGCGCCTGCTTGAGCACGCCGTAGGTGAGGTACAGCGTCATGCCGAAGCCGTGGAACATCGGCAGGATCGCGTAGAACACCTCCTTGCGGTACTCGGCGCCGTGCATCCACGCCTCGCCCTGGAGGGCGTTCGCGTAGAGGTTGAGGTGCGTGAGCATCGCGCCCTTGGGGCGGCCCGTGGTGCCGGACGTGTACTGGATGGCGGCGAGGTCGCCGACCTCCGGCAGCGGGTGGGCGGGGTCGAGCGGGCCGTGCGCCAGGAGGTCGGACCACGCGATGGTCCCCGGCGCGGCCTCGGTGAGCGACGCGCGCGTCCTGCGCAGGCTGGGCACCGGCAGGCTCAGGGCCAGGCGCTTCGCGGTGGGGAAGGCCTCGAGGAGGTTCACCGCGACGACGTGCTCGGGGGCGACGTCGGCCGGGAACGCGCGGATCGCGGCGACGGTCTTGTCCCAGGCGATGACGACGTGCGCGTTGTGCGACTCGAACTGGTGCCGCAGCTCCCGCGACGTGTACAGCGGGTTGTGCTCGACGACGACGGCGCCCAGGCGCAGGACGGCGTAGAACGCCACCACGTGCTGCGGGCAGTTGGGCAGGACGATCGCGACCCGGTCGCCGTGCCGGACGCCGAGCCGGCGCAGGCCCTCGGCCGCGCGCGCGACCTGGTCGCCGAGCTCGCGGTACGTCGTCCGCCGGCCGAAGAACTGCAGCGCGGGATGGTCACCCGCCTCGCGGACGGACCGGTCGAACATGGCCGTGAGCGGCTCCGTCGGGAGCTCGATCTCGGCCGGGACGCCCGGCTGGTAGTTCTTCACCCACGGCGCGGCCGGCGTCGGCGCCGCCTGCTCGGAAACATGATCGGACACGCCCCGAAGCGTACGGCCACCGCGTCAGGCCTGGAGCAGGCCCCGGCGTCGGAGGAACGCGGCGGCGGCCGCGCCGATGCCGAACAGGGCGGCCGCGGCGGCCCCGCGCGTCATCGACGCCGAGCCGGAGCCGTCGACGCCCGCGATCTCCAGCGAGTACGCCGTGACCGACGTCGCGCCCTCCGGCCCGCCGTAGGCCATCGACTCCGTCGCGGCACGCTCGGCGCCGGCCTCGAGCACGGCGTACCGCACCCCGTAGTCGGCGGCCGTCGCGGCGCCGGTGTCGACGAGCACCGACGTGCCCTCGTCGGAGAGCTGCTGCGCGCCGTCGACCAGCGCGGGAGCGCCCGCCGACGCCTGGCCCAGCCTGTCGGCGAGCTGCTGCGACCCGGCCG
>JAEZBT010000013.1 GCA_023426865.1 Actinomycetes bacterium | reverse complement strand
CGCCTCGCCGGACGGCGGGCTCGGCTCCGACCACCCGACCGCGTTGTGCGCGGCGACGGTGAACGTGTACGTCACGTCGTTGGTGAGGCCGGTGATCGTGCACGCGGTGGCCGGGCAGACCTGCGTGATCCCGGTCCCGACGGCCGTCACGCGGTAGGAGTCGATCGGCTCGCCGTTGTTGGCGGGCGGCTCCCAGGCGAGCGCGACGGCGCGGTCGCGGGACTCGACGACGCGCGGTGCCGCGGGCACTGCCGGCTTGCCGCGCACGATGACGGTGATCCGGCCCTCCACCATGCGGTCGAGGTCGGCGAGGACGTCCCTGACGGTGTAGCGGACCACGAGCTGGCCGATGTAGCCCGAGGCCGGGTTGACGACCACCGTCGAGCCGCTGACCCGGGCGGTCCCCGCGCCGGGCGTCTCGACCTCGGCAGAGACCACGCTCAGGGGGCTCGGCGCGAACGGGTTGAAGGCACCCTCGAGCACGCGGACGACCGACTCGCCGCCCTCCTCGCCGTCGGGCACGGTGAAGTCCAGGACCCGGGCGAGGGGCTGGCGGCTCGCGACCACGCGCACGTCCACCTGGACGGCGAGCGGCTCGGTCCCGCCGTAGCCCAGCTCGATGGGGATCGCCCCCACCGTCCCGCGCGAGGTCGTCTCCAGCACCCGCACCGTGAGCACGGAACCGGCGATCGAGACGTCGAACCCGGGCGGCAGGGGCTCGCCGAGCCGGTAGGTGTACCGGGTGGCGGCGTCCTCCGCGACGCTCGCCGGTTCGGACGTGAACACGGTCAGGTCGACCGGAACCGAGGAGGCCTGCGGCACCTCGAGCACGGACGGGGTGAACGTCGGCGGGTGCTCCTCACGCGCGAGCACCATGATCTCGAACGTCAGGGTCGCGTCGTGCGTCGTCAGGTCGTTCAGCGGGCCGTCCGTGACGTGCACCGTCACCGACGCCGGGCCCGAGTAGTCGGCGCGCGCCGTGTACCGCAGCGTGTCGTCGTCGACGACGAGCGGCGAGCCGTCCGCCTTCGTCGCGACCACGCGCGACGCGTCGCCGATCTGCGGCGACCGGCCGGGGGCCACGCGCACGAGCTCCGCGAGCTCCAGGGTCAGCGGCTCGCCCGCGAGCACCGACAGGTCGTCCGTGCCGGGGCGGTGCATGGGCGGGAAGTCACCCAGCGCGGGCACCGTGATGAACGCGTAGGACGAGACGCCGCCGGCCGCCGGGTGCTCGTTGACCAGGAGGTAGGGCAGCGTCTGCGGGGTCTCCACGAGCGTGACGACGACGGTGCCGTCGCCGGGCGCGACGGCCGTCGCGGCGGCCGCGGCCGGCACCCGCACCGCCAGGTCGGCGAGCGAGCCGCTCGGGTTCTGCGCGGTCTCCATGACGTTCACCGCGACCTGCGTCTTGTTGATCGTGTCGACGGCGGGCACGACGATGTCCGCCGCGATCGGCGGCAGGAACGGGGCCTCCTCCTCGACGGTCACCGTGAGGACGCCGGTGTCCTCGCCGCCGCGGTCGTTGCGCGCCGTGTAGGCGATCTGCACGACCCCCTCGCTCTCGGGCGCCTCGACGACGATCCGGCGGCCGTCCACCCGCGCCACGACCTCGGCCGGCTGCACGACGAGCGTCTCGTCGAGGGTCAGCTCGCCGCCGCCCCCGCCGTCATCGTTCGCGAGCACCCGCACCTCGATGGCCTGGCCCGGCCGCACGGTGACGGCGTCGTCGCGCGTGACGACGGGCACCGCGCCCGTCGGCCGCGGCGCGATGCCGACGCGCACCGTGGCGACGGCCCGCTGCCCGGTCCAGTCCTCGACGGCGTACGTGAAGGTGTCGCTGCCCACCTCGCCGGGGAGCGCCCGGTAGACGATCGAGTCCGACCCGACGGCGCTGACCAGGCCCTTGGTCGGCGGCTGGTCGACACCGAGCAGGGTCACGCCGTCGCCGTCGTCGTCGATCCCCACCAGCGGGACGTCGATGGTGACCTCGTCGCCGGCGTAGGCCCGAGCCGTGAGGTTGCGGGGCCGCGGCGGGGCCTTGCTGTCCGCGTCGGACGCGTGCACCTGGATCGTCACCGTGGCGGCCGTGCGGTTGCGCATCGGGTCGCTGACCTCGAAGCTCGCGCGCACCTCCATCGGCGTCGAGGGCGCCTGGAACCGCAGCACGTCGCCCGAGACGAACATGAGGCCCGCGCTCGGCGCCTCGACGAGGGCAGGCTCGAGGGTGAGCGGATCGCCGTCGGGGTCGAACGCGCCCGCCAGCACCGGGATGGTGACGACGCCGCCCGTGCGGACCGTCGCCGTCATGTCGGGGACCACCGGGGGCTGCTGGCCCGCCGACGCGGGGACGGGCTGCACGACGATGCGCCCGATGGCGGTGCCGATGCCGTTCGTCACCGAGTAGGTGAAGACCTCGGGGGTCGTGAAGGTGCGCGTCGTGGTGATCCGGACGAGCTGGTGGTCGACGACCGCCACGCGCAGGGGGCTCTCCGGCGCCACGTCCACCGACTGCACGACGAGGACCCCACCGGCCGGGTCGGTGTCGTTGGCGAGCGGGTCGATCGTGACCTCGCCGCCCGGCGGGAGGAGGGCGACGTCGAGCACCGCCGTCGGCGGGGGCAGCTCCTCGGGCGTCTCGAGGACGTCGATGCGCGCCAGGCCCGTCGCCTGCTGCGGCGGCGCGGTCACGACGTAGGGCACGTAGTACGTGCCGGGCGTCCGGCCGGTCACCGTGAAGGTGCCCGCATCCAGGTCTGTCACCAGCTCGAGGCCCACGATCTCCTCGACGCCCGCGAGGCGCGGCGGCTCGCGGCCCTGGCTGCGCACGTGGTCGAGGGCGCGCACGGTCGTCGGCACGTCGACGTAGGTGACGACGTGCACGGGCTCCAGCACGGGGGGCAGCGAGCCGGCGGGCCGGATGTCGACGTACAGGGTGCCGTCGACGGACACCATGCCGTCGGAGACCGTGACCGTAATGGTCTGGCGCCCGAGCGTGCTGCCGTCGGCCTGGAAGCGCAGCCGGCCGTCGCCGCGGGCCCGCGCGCTCCCGCCCGTGCCCGCCGCCGCGACGAGCACCATCGGGTCGCCGTCGGGGTCGCGGAAGTCGGCCAGCACGTCGTAGGTCCCGGTGCCGCCCTGCTCGACCGTGAACGCCCCCACCCGCAGCTGCACGGGCGCCTCGTTCAGGCCGGGGTCACGCACCGTCAGCGTCACGTCGGCGGTGGACGGCGCCGCCGATCCGCGGCCGTCGGTGACGGTGTACCGGAACGTGGCGCTGCCCGACGCGTCGGCGCGCACGGTGAGCTGGAACGCGCGCCCGCCGTACACGGGCGTAAGGGTGCCGAAGGACTCCTCGATGCCCTCGAACGTGTCGATCGCGAGGATGCCGCAGGCCGACGACACGTCGTTGTCCACGACCGGAAGGATCATCGTGCTGCCCGGGCGCACGCCGAAGTCGTCGTCCATGGCCGTCGGCGGGGCGGCGTCGGCGCTGCACTCCGCCTGGAGCGTCTCGGCCGCGACGGCTTCGCTCTCGGTGTCCTCGGCCTCCTCCTCGGTGTCCTCCGGGATGTCCGTCCAGTTCGGCTCGCGCACCTCGGTGTCGACCATGGGAAGCCAGAGGCGGCCGTCCTGCACGTCGTTGATGACCACCACGTCGCGGTTCACCCGGAACGCGAGCTGGTCGGTGGCCGCGACCTCCTGCATGCTCTCGAGCTCGGGCGCGGTCTCGGCCGTGTCCCCGCAGACCCGCAGGTAGTTGTCCGACGCGGCGGCCCAGAGGCCGTGCACGCACCCGGCCACCCGCACGGGCGCGGACGGCCGGCCGTTCCCAGCGGGGAGCACGCGCGGCTCACCGCCGTCGAGCGGGACGTCGAGCAGCGCACCCTGCGCCCCGACCAGGACGCTGTCGGCGGCCGGCCCCGGCTGCTGGAGCTCGAGCAGCCCCTGGTGCTTCGAGAGGTCGATCGTCGCCGAGCGCGTGTGCAGCGTCGTGCCCGCCAGCACCACCAGCTCGTCGCCGACCGCCGTGACCTGGTCGGCCTGCCCGCCGAGGCCGTCCGCGAGCTGCCCGTCGTCCTCCGCCACGGTGCCCTCGGTCCCGGCGAGCAGGCGGTGCAGCCGGCCCTCGCGGTCGACGGCGAGCACGGTGCCGCTGCGCGCGACGACGGCGGCGCCGCCCTCGCCGAGCTCGAGGTCCGGCTCGTCGACGTCGACGCGCAGGCCACCGATCATTCCGGTCGGCCGCGCCCACACATACCCGTCGCTCGATCGGGCGACGGCGGTCGTCCCGGCCGCCATCGACACGTCGGTCCCGGCTCCGATCGACGTCTGCCCCGCGAGCGCGACGTCAGCCGGGTCGATGACCGCGACCATGCCCGGTTGGACGAGGAGCACGTCGAACCCGTCCTGGACGACGTCGAACTCGGAGCCCCCCGCGATGAGGCCGGCGTTGAGTTCCTCCACGATCGGGTTGTAGCGGCCCACGCGCAGCTCGTTGCCGTTCGTCACCCAGACCGCGCCGTCGTGCAGGTCCACCTGCGACACCGGCGCACCCGGGTTGATCACGGCGAAGGCCACGACCATCGCCGGGGCAGTCACCCACGCCGCGCGCGAGGCGGCACGGCGGCGGTCGTGCGGCGTCGCACCCTGGGAGCGGCCCGCCCGGAGCCCCCGCACCCGGCTGAGGAGTCGGCTCATCGGTCGGCGCACCCCCGGACGGTCCCGGACGCGCGCCCGTCGGCGCGAACGAGTGCGAGCTCGATGCACACGTCCTCCCCGGACACCGGCACCCGCAGGCTGGTCTCCCCGACGAACTCGGTCTGCCCTGCGACGCCTGCCGGGTCCAGCCGCGCCCAGGCGTAACGGTCGCCATCGATCGGGTCCGGGTTCGCCCAGGTGAAGACGGCCTCCTCGCCCAGGACGGCCCCTTCGAGGTCGGTCGGTGCCGGCACGGCCCGCACGATGGGTGGCGGCGTCGACGCGGTGGGCTCGTCCTCCACCGTCGGCGGCGGCCGCAGGGCGAGGACGGCGGCCCCGCCCGCCGCCAGCA
>JAEZBT010000002.1 GCA_023426865.1 Actinomycetes bacterium | reverse complement strand
CGCCCGGGCGTCGCCGAGGCGGGCGACCGGGCCGCCGGCGCGCCGGGCGGCGACGCCCGCCTCGCCCACGGTCTCCTGGACGCGCACCGCGGCTGCGCGCAGGAGCTCGTCACCGACCCGGTAGCCCAGCGTGTCGGTGATCTCCGTGAAGCGGTCCAGGGCCACGAGGAGCACGAGGACCGGCCGCTCGGCGGCCCCGCGCGCCCGCTCGGCGAGCACGGCGGAGAAGTGCCGGCTGTTGGCCAGGCCGGTGAGCCCGTCGGTCTCCGCGGCGCGCGCGAGCTGCTGGGCCTGCTGGGCCATCCGCCTGGCCGCCAGGCCGATGCGCAGGCAGACCAGCACGATGAGGATGCCGGCGGCGGAGATGGAGGCGAAGCTCGTCACCGGCACGTCGAGGGCGATCTGGATGCCGGGGACGGCGGGCACGAGGGTGAGCGCGACGCCCAGGGCGGCGATGTGCCGGGCGCGTAGCGGCCGCACCGGCTCGGACGCCCGGGCGCCGTCGTCGGGCGTCGTCGGTCGGTACAGCGGCGCGGCGCCGATGAAGAGGTACGCCACCAGCCACCAGGTGTGGACGAGTCCTGCGTCCGATTCCGCGCCGGGGTATCGCAGGGCGAGGTTCTGCAGGACGTCGCCGACGAGGACGGCGCCGAACCCCAGGGCGATCAGGCGCAGCCCGGCGCGCCGGGTGAGCTCGAGCCGGTCGGTGTAGAAGGCCTGCACGACGAGCAGCACGTCGAACGCGAGGTACACGAGGGCGACGTTCAGGTCGAGCGGCGCGGATCCCCCGCCGTCCTCCGTGGAGGCGACGAACAGCACGTAGAACAGGAGCGCGACGACGGTGCCGACGATCAGCCCGTCGATGAGGGCGTCGGTCTCGATCCGGCGGCTGCGGGACCGCGTGTACGCCAGCAGCGCGGCGATGAAGAGGCCGTACCCGAGGAGGTAGAAACCGTCGGAGGCGGGCGGGAACGCTTCCCCGCCGGCGATGTGACCCCCCAGCGCCCACGCGGCGTCCCCGATCACCCAGCTGGTCAGGCCCGCGAGGAGCAGGTTCGTGGCCAGGCGGGGCTGCACGGCGCGGCGGACCGCGGCCCATGCGGTCGTGGCGACGGCGCCCGAGCCCACGGCGAGGTAGATGAGGTCGCGGGCGAGGCCCTCGGGCAGGAAGACCTGGCCGACGACGAGCCCGCCGGCCACGCACCACCACAGCACGCGGAACCTCGTCACGTCCCCTCCCCGTCCTCAGCCCACTCGCTCGGGCAGGCCTACGGCCCCGATGACGCCCGGGATCCGGCCGGTGATCTCGTCGATCAGCGCCGAGAGCCGCTCGACGGGCACCGGGCGGCCGATGCCGAAGCCCTGCGCGACGTCGCAGCCGAGGTCGCAGAGCGCGAGCAGCGTGGCGTCGTTCTCGACGCCCTCGGCGACGACCGTCAGGCCGAGGTTGCGCGCGAGCTCGATGGTGGAGCGCACGATGGCCACGCTCGGGGCGTCGTCGAGCATCTCCATCACCAGGGACCTGTCGATCTTGAGCCGCTGGACCGGCAGGCGCTGGAGGTACGCCAGCGACGAGTAGCCGGTCCCGTAGTCGTCGACGGCGAGCGCGACACCCAGGTCGGCGAGCCCACGCAGCACCTCCAGCGAGCGGTTCGGGTCGACCATCGCCATCGTCTCGGTGACCTCGAGCTCGAGGAGGGACGTGTCGACGCGGTGCCGGGCCAGCGCGTCCGCGACCTCCGCGGGGAAGCTCGCGTCGAGCAGGTCGCGCACCGACAGGTTCACGGAGACGACGACGGGCCGGCCCTGCCCGTTCAGCAGGGCGGCCTGCTCCAGCGCCCGGTCGAGCACGTGCAGCGTGAGGGGCCGGATGAGGCCGGTGCGCTCGGCCGCGGGGATGAACGCGTCCGGCGGCAGGAGACCGTGCACGGGATGCTGCCAGCGCACGAGCGCCTCGACGCCGCGGACGCGGCCGGTGCGCAGGTCCACCTGCGGCTGGTAGTGCAGCACGATGTGCCCGTCGGCGATGGCGGCGGACAGCTCGCTCACGAGGTGCGGCGTCAGCGAGCCCTCGGACGGCATCCGCCCCGAGTACCGGGCGACGCGCTCGGGACGGTTCCGGGCGGCCGACAGGGCGACGTCGGCCCGCTGGAGCAGCTCGGCGGGCTCGGTCCCGTCGTCGGGGGCGAGGGCGACGCCCACGAGTGCGTCGACGGAGACCCGGACGTCGGAGAGCTCGAACGGCTCGTTGAGGTGGGAGCGCAGGTGCCCGGCGCACTCGGCGAGGTCGTCGGAGCACATGTCGGCCTCGTACACCACGATGCCGAACGCGTCCCCACCGACGCGGGCGACGAGCCCGCGCGTGCCGACGAACGCGGCGAGCCGCTGACCGGCCTCGTGCACGAGCTCGTCGCCGATGCGGTAGCCGAGGGTCTCGCGGATCTCGGCGAACCGGTCGAGGTTGACGAGCATCACGGGGACGCGCGACGTCGCCGGGTCGGCGAGCCGGGCCGCGACCTCGTCGGTGAAGAGGCGGAGGTTGGCCAGGCCGGTGAGCGGGTCGGAGCCAGCAAGCGTCGCGAGGCGCTCGGCCTGTCGGATGAGCCGCCGCGTCATGGCCACCATGCGGACCAGGACGAGGAGGATGACGACGGCCGCCGCGACCGCGAGCTCGACGGAGTCGGGGTCCTCCCCCATCAGGCGCTGGACGAGCGAGGCGCCCGGGATCATGAGGAGGACGGCGCCGACGAAGACCAGCTTGCCTACGCCGCTGCGCGTGTTGAGGGCGAGACTGGGCTGCCGCTCCCCCGCCTGGGCCATCGTCGGGTGCAGCGCGGCGAATCCCATGAGCAGGTACCCGGCGAGCCAGACCGGGTCGAGCAGGACGCCGTCCTCGCCCACCCACGGCAGCAGCGCCGCCAGGGAGAAGAGCACGTCCGCGGCCAGGGTGACGGCGAACCCCGCAGCGAGCATCCGGAGGGAGGGCGAGCGGAAGCGGGTGTCCCACGCGATGTACGCGAGGTGGAGCAGCAGGAGCGTGTCGACGAACGGGTAGGCCGAGGCCACGACGGCGCCGAGGAAGCCGGTCTCCGGCGACTCGAACGCCGGTCCGATGACGAAGACCCACAGCACGACGAAGCAGACGGTGCCCACGAGCGCGGCGTCGAGCGACGCGATCATGTGGCCCTCGGGGTTGCGCGCGCGCGCGAGGCGGCGCAGCCCCGCGGCGAAGAACACGTACGCGACCAGGTCGACGCCGTCGGCGGCGCTGGGGAACGGGTCGATGCCCAGGAGGTGGTCGAAGACGGCCCACAGGGCGTCACCCGCCGCCCAGAGGCCGATGCCGACGGCGAAGAGGAACCACGGCGCACGGAGCGTGGGTCGGTGGCGACGGACCCCGACGAGCGTCATGCAGACGGCGGCGACGGAGAAGCCGATGTAGGTGACATCGCGGAGGGGGCCGGCCGGCACCATGGCATGCCCGGCGACGAGGACGCCGCCGAGCGCGTACCAGCGCCACATTCGCCTCACCTCCACCTCATGCCAGGGAATCGGCCGATGTGAACGTGGAGTGAAGCCCGAGGCCCGGGCCATGCCGGATCGTGCAGGGTGAAAAGCGGTCAGCGGCGCGCGATGGCCCATGCGGTGGGGCCGGGGCGGTGGGGCCGGGGCGGTGGGGCCAGGACGACGATGCGGCGGGACCGTCAGAGCCCCTGCCACGCCGGCTTGTGCGCCCAGGTCTGGCGGAAGTGGTCCGCGAGCTGGAGGCGGCCGGCCGCGGCGTCGTCCAGCAGGATCGTGACGTGCGGGTGCAGCTGGAGCACCGACGCGGGCCACATCGAGCTGATGCCGCCCTCGACCATCCGATGCACGGCCTCGGCCTTCGCGCGGCCCGCGGCGAGCAGCACGAGGTGCCGCGCCTCCATGATCGTGCCGAGACCCTGCGTCAGGACGTGCCGCGGCACGGCGTCGGCGTCGCCGTCGAAGAACCGGGCGTTGTCCTGGCGGGTCTGTTCGGTGAGCGTCGTGATGCGCGTCCGGGACGCCAGCGACGACCCCGGCTCGTTGAACGCCAGGTGCCCGTCCGTGCCGATCCCGAGGATCTGCAGGTCGACACCGCCCGCCGCCCGGATCGCCGCCTCGTACTCGGCGCAGGTCGCGGGCAGGTCCGCGGCCCCACCGTCGAGTGCACGGACGGCGCCCGGGGCGAAGTCCACGCGGGACACCAGCTCGCGGTCGATGACCGCCGCGTAGCGCTCGGGGTGCCCGGCCGGCAGGCCGACGTACTCGTCCAGCAGGAAGGCGCGGGCCCGCGCGAACGACAGCCCCTCCTCGGCGTGCCGGCGGGCCAGCTCGTCGTACAGCGCCAGCGGGGAGGAACCCGTCGCCAGGCCGAGCACCGCGTCGGGCTTGCCGCGCAGGAGGGTCTCGACGGCGCCCGCCGCCCAACGCGCCAGGTCCGCCCCTCCCCCGATCACGACCTCCATCAGGCCACCACCTCCACCTCTCCCGCACGCCCGGTCGCGCGCGTCGCCAGGGCCGCGCCGACCGCGCCGACGGGCACGCCCGCGGGGGTCAGCTCGATGCGCTCGGGGATTCCCAGAGCCTCCAGCAGGGACGACCCGGCGAGCTGCGCGCGGACGGCGTCGCGCACGCGCCGCACGAGCTCGTCTCCCAGGTTCGCCACCCCGCCACCGAGCACCACGTGCGCGACGTCGAGCGCCATGACCAGGAAGCGCACCGCCGTCGCGACCGCGTCGGTGAACGTGTCCCGGACCGCGACGGCCTCGGGCTCGCCGCGGGACGCCGCCTCGAAGACCTCCACCGGCGACGGCGCCCCGGTCCGCGACGGCCACGCCGCGTCGAGGGCCGAGCCCGAGGCGTACATCTCCAGGCAGCCGCGCTGGCCGCACGCGCACGCGAGCCCGCCCGGCCGGTACGGCAGATGCCCCACCTCGCCCGCCGCACCCGCGTACCCGCGGCGCAGACGCCCGTCGAGCAGCAGGCCCGCAGCCAGGCCCGTGCCCAGCGCGAGGAACGCCATGTCGGAGTGGCCGAGCGTCTCCGCCGCGCCGAGGGCGGCCGCGTTCAGGTCGTTCTCCACGGTGACCGGCACCCCGCCGAGCTGCTCCGACAGCAGCGCGCCCACGGGAACGTCGGTCAGGTGGATGCGCAGGTTGACCGCGTGCGAGACAGTCCCGGTCGTCGGGTCGACGATGCCCGGCAGGGCCATCCCGACGCCCGCGAGCTGCGTCGGCGCGATCCCGGCGGCCTCGCACAGGCCCCGGACCACCCCCGCCGCGCTCCCGACCACGCCCTCCGGTCCGAGGTCCGTCGGGACGCGCAGCAGACGGCGCACCGTGTCGCCCTCGAGCAGGACGCCGAGCACCTTGCTGCCGCCGAGGTCCAGCCCCACCCGCAGGTCGGTGCCGGGAGCCGCGGCGAGGCCGGTGCGGGCAACCGCCGGCAGGGTCGCCGCCATCAGCCCTTCACCGCCCCGGAGACCAGGCCGGACGTCATCCGGTTCTGCACCGCGAGGAAGAAGATGATGACCGGCACGGCCAGCAGGCTCGAGGCCGCCATCACCTCGCCCCAGTCGACGCCCCGGTTGGCCGACGCCTGGAGGAACGTGCGCAGCCACAGCGGCAGCGTGCGCGCGCTCTCCCCCGGGAGCGCCACGAGCGCCACCGTGAACTCGTTCCACGCCTGGAGGAACGCGTACACGCCCGACGCCACGAGACCGGGCGCCAGCAGGGGCAACGTGATCCGGCAGAACGCCTGGAAGCGCGACAGCCCGTCGACCATCGCCGCCTCCTCGAGCTCGACCGGGGTGCTCGCCACGAATCCTCGCAGCATCCAGATCGTGAAGGGCACGATCGCGGCCGTGTAGAGGACCGAGACGCCGAGCACCGAGTTCAGCAGGCTGGCCGACGACAGCATCTTGTACTGCGCGATGAACAGGCCCTCGGCGGGCAGCATCTGCACGAACAGCACCGCGAGGACGAACGACCGGCGGCCGCGGAATTGGAACCGGCTGATGGCCAGTGCCGCGAGGAACGCGAAGGCCAGCACGGCGAGCACGGTCACCAGCGTGACCGCGAGGCTCATCCGCAGCGCCGAGGAGAACCCGGAGCCGCTGATCACCGAGGAGAAGTTGCTGGTGGTGAAGTGCGTCGGCAGGAACGACGGCGTCGTCGTGCGCAGGTAGGCGTCCGGGGTGACCGCCGAGAGCACCATCCAGTAGACGGGGAACACCCACACCGCGGCGAGGAGCAGGGCGAGTGCCCCGAGCGCCCCACGGCCGAGGCGGCGGCGCGTCCTGACCGAGGTCATGACAGCTCCTTCATGAGGCTGCGCACGTACGGCCAGCTGACGAGCACCGTGAGCAGGAGGACGAGGATCGAGACGGCCGCGGCATCCTGGAAGTGCTGCTGCCCGATGCCGAGCTTGAAGATGAAGGTGCCCAGCACGTCCGTGTCCGGGTGGGCACCGGAGTCCTGGAGCAGGCGGATCTGGGCGAACACCCGCAGGTCCCAGATGATCTGGAGCAGCAGGACGATCGCGATGACCGGCCGCACCATCGGCACGAGGATGTGGCGCAGGGTCTGGGCCGGGCCGGCGCCGTCGATGCGCGCGGCCTCCAGCACCTCCTCCGGCACCTGGGTGAGGCCTGCGTAGACGGACAGGGCCACGAACGGCACGGACATCCACACGATGATCACGGTGGCGACGAAGAAGAAGGTCAGGGGCTGGGCGAGCCAGTTGTAGCCGTCGTAGCCGTCGAACCCGAGCTGCACGAGCAGCCAGTTGATGACGCCGGTCCGCCAGTCGAAGAGCCAGCGCCAGACCGTCACTGCGGCCACCATGGGCATCGCCCAGGCAAGCAGCAGGCAGCTCTGGAGCACGATCCGCACCCACGGTCGGACGGCGCGCATGAGCAGCGCCAGCGCGAGGCCGATCGCGACGGTCACCACCGCGTTGACCATGCAGAAGGCGATCGAGCGGACGATGACGGCCCAGAGGCCCTCCGTCGCGAAGATCCGCGCGTAGTTGTCGAGCCCGACGAACTCGGACGGCTGGCCGAACTGCTGCGCCAGCCCGTACTCCTGCAGCGAGGTGATGATCTGCCAGTAGACCGGGTACCCGAGCCCGAGCAGGAGGATCGCGACGGCGGGCAGGACGAGCAGGTAGGCGGGGCCGGAGCGGGCTCCGCGGCGGCGCCGGGGCCGCCGGGGGCCGGTCGCCGTCACCGGCGCAGCGCGGACGAGCGTGTCCGCCATGGTGGGCCTCCAGGTCCGAGGGTGGGTGTGCGGAAGGGGGTTGTCGGCGGGCGGACGGTGGCCGACGACGGTGCCGGGTTCCCCGGGGGGGGGGGGGGGGGGGGGGGGCCCCCCCGCCCGGGGGGGGGGGGGCCGGGGGG
>JAEZBT010000457.1 GCA_023426865.1 Actinomycetes bacterium | reverse complement strand
CCGTACCCGAGCTCGAGCCCTGACGAACGCGCCGCCGCGGACCGTCCTGGCCGCACGCACCCACGCCTAGACTCGCCAGCATGCCCAGCCCGCCGACGGACCGCCTCGCCGGCGTCGTCCGGAGCCGCGCGGCGTCCGACCACGGGGTGCGGATCATCGACACGCCCGCGGTCCGGGTGCACCACCCGGGCGACGCCGTCGGTGCCGTCGCGTCGCTCCTGGGCATCGCTCTCGTCGTCGTGCTGTCGGCGTACGCGCACGGCACGACGCGCGGCTTCGCGGAGGACGTGCGCGAGGTCGCCGACATCGTGCGCAACCTGGTCATCTTCCCCGTCGCGGTGCTCCAGTGGATCGTGACGGTCGCCGCGCCGATCGCCGTGCTCACGGAGCTCCTCTGGCGGCGCCTCTTCCGTCAGCTGGGCCAGGCCGTGCTCGGGGCGATCCTCGCCCTGGTCTCCGCGATGCTCGCCACCTGGCTGGTCGAGAACTGGGCGATCCCGGCGCTGCAGAACGAGTTCGTCGTGTGGGCGGACGGCGAGTGGGCCGTGACCATCCCGCCGCTGCTCTCGGCGGTCGCGGGCATGCTCACCGCATCCGGCACGCGCAGCCGACGGCGCACCGCCGGCTGGTCCTGGAACGTCCTGTGGATCGTGCTCGGCGTCGCCATGATCACCGGCCTCATCACGCTCCCGGGCGCCCTCCTCACCGTGCTCATCGGACGCGCGAGCGGGCTGGCGATGCGCTACGCGTTCGGCGTCGAGAGCGAGCGGGCGTACGGCCGTGCCCTGGTCGAGGGCATCCGCCGGGCCGGCTTCCAGCCCACGCGGCTCATCCGGGTGGCCGACGTCGGCGCGGACGGGAACGACACGGGGGAGCTCGCGACCGACCTCGCGGCCATCGCGATCACGCGCGTCGGCGACAACCGCGTCTACGCGATGACCACCGCCGACGGCGAGCGCCTGGACGTCGTCGCGCTCGACGGCGACCGCCAGGTGGTGGGCGTGCTCACCCGGCTGTGGCGGTCGATGCGGCTGCGCGGCATCGAAGGACGCGCCGTCGTCTCGCTGCGGCAGGCGGCCGAGCGCGCGGCGCTGCTGTCGTACGCGGCCTGGTCTTCCGGGGTCTGCACGCCGCGGCTGCTCGGCATCGCTGAAGCCGAGGACTCGATGCTGCTCATCCAGCAGCACGCCCGCGGCGCGGTCCCGATCCGGGACCTGCCGCCCGAGGCCCTGGGTGACGAGGTGCTCGACGAGGCCTGGGAGCAGCTCGCGACGGCGCACGCCGCCGGTCTCACGCACCGCGCCATCACGTCGGACGTCGTGCTCGTCAACATGCGGCCCGACGCCTGCCCGCCCGACGCGCCGGCCCGGGTGCACCGCGAGCCGGGCGCGCCCGTCGTCCTGCTCACGGGGTGGGAGAACGGCGACGTCGCGTCGTCGGAGCTCTCGCGCCGGATGGACGTCGCGACCCTGCTCACGGTGCTGGCACTCAAGGTCGGGCCGGAGCGCGCCGTGGCCTCGGCGGTACGGACGATCCCGGACGACCTCGCGACGATCGGCCCGCTGCTCCAGCCGATCGCGTTCCCGCGCGCCACCCGCGAGGAGGCCCGCGAGAACCGGCACATGATGGGCGAGCTCCGCGAGGCCCTGCTCGCCCGCCTGCCGAAGGCCGTCCTCGAGCCCGAGCGCGTCGTGCGATTCGGCGCCCGGACCGTGCTCATGATCGTGCTCGGCATCGCCGCGGGCTTCGCGGTCATCACCTCACTCAACCTGGAGGAGGTCGTCGACGCCGTCGGGCGGGCCTCGCCCGTCTGGGCGCTCGCCGCCTTCGCGCTCGGGCTCGTCACCTTCCTCGGCTCTGCGCTGGCCGTCGTGGCGTTCGCGCCGATCCGGCTGTCGATCTGGCGCACGACGCTCGTCCAGGCCGCCGCCGCCTACGTGTCGCTCGCCGCCCCGGCCGCCGTCGGACCCGCCGCGCTCAACATGCGGATGCTCAGCCGTCGGGGCGTGTCGAACGCGCTCTCGGTCGCCTCCGTCGGGCTCGTGCAGCTCGCGCAGTTCGTGACGACGATCCTGCTGCTGATCGTGCTGTCGATCTCGAGCGGGACCGATGCGCTCGGCAAGGCCATCCCGTCGCGGACCATCGTGCTCACGATCATCGTCATCGCGGTGCTGGCGGCGCTGGTGATGCTCGTCCCGCGCACACGCCAGTGGGCCCGGGAGCGCGTCGTCCCCGTGTGGCAGACGACCTGGCCGCGCCTGGTCCAGCTCATCGGCCAGCCGCGACGGTTCACGGTCGCGATCTTCGGCAGCCTGCTCATGACGCTCGGCTACCTCGGGGCCTTCTGGGCCAGCCTCGCGGCGTTCGGCTGGGCGGACGACCTGTCCCTCGTGGACATCGCGATCGTGTATCTCCTCGGCAACGCCCTCGGCGCAGTGGCCCCCGTGCCGGGCGGCCTGGGCACCGTCGAGACGGCACTGATCGGTGCCCTGTACGGCGCGGGCGTGCCGGTCGCCGTCGGGACGCCGATCGTGTTCGTCTTCCGCCTCGTGACGTTCTGGGCGCGCATCCCGATCGGGTGGGTCGCGATGCGGAGGCTCCAGCGCACCGGCGAGCTCTGACCCGCCCGGGCACCCCGCCGCCGCCCACCCGGTTGATGCACGGCCGTGACCAGGGATTTCACCCGCTCGAGTGACGCCCCCCGGGCGTGACCTTGGACGCACCGTGCGAGCCTGGCAGGGATGATCCTCTTCTTCGGCACCCGGCTGCGTCGGCGTGTGGACGCCGGCGGCACCTTCGACTGCCCGTACTGCGGTGTCGAGCGGGGGTACGAGCAGGTCCGCTCGCGCACCTGGGCGCACGTGTTCTGGATCCCGCTGTTCCCGCTGGGCGCCGAGCAGGAGTCGTTCCAGTGCACCGTCTGCCACGGCGAGTGGGCGCCGACCGTGCCGGATACGGACCCCGTCGGGTAGTCGTCAGGCCAGGATGCGACCGCCGAGGTAGCGCAGCTCGTAGAGCATCCGGCCGGCGCGCTCGATGCGCTCCCACCCGGTGAACCGCCCGACGTCGCCGGCCGTCACGTCGACGTAGTCGTACCCGAGGGCCTCGGTCCGCCAGCCGCCGAGGAAGCGCCCCTGCGCGTAGAGCGCCGTCAGCGCGCGCTTGATCACCTGTCCGGCGGTCGCGGCGTCGAGCGCCTCCGGGTCGACCAGGTAGCCGTAGTACGACATCGCCCAGACCGGCTCCCCGTCGCGGTACACGACCTCCTGCCCCTGGAAGTCCGTCCCCCCGACGTAGCTGTCGTGGTACGCCCACGGCCCTTGGGTGAACTGGAGGTCGTGGCTGCCGAGCCGGTAGGGCAGGAGCTTCGCGCCGTCGCCCGCGTAGGTGGCGGCCTTCGCCGCGACGACGAACGCGGTCAGCTCGTCGACGTCGGGCACGGCCGGCGGAGCGGGGACGGCGGGCAGCGGGGGCGTCAGGAGGTCGACCATGGTCATCATCCTGGCGCCCACCACCGACACCTCCGCCCCCACCTCGAGTGGAACGAAACGGGAGCACAACGTTCCACTCGGACCCGAATCACAGCGTTTGCGTTCCACTCGGGGGCTCGGGGCGGGTTCCCGTCTCCGCCCGCACCCGTCTTCGCCCAGGGCAGAAGGGCGGGACGCCGGTGTTGTCACCTCGCGCTGTTACCGTCGCAGGATGACGCAGGCACCCGTCCGCACCGTCGGCCCGACGGCCGTCCCGTCGCGCGCCGAGCGGCCGGAGCCCCTGCTGCGCCTGCTCGTCGGCGGGGCGTTCCGCCGTCGGCGCGAGGAGCAGGGCCGCACGCTCGCCTCCGTGGCGGCCGAGGCGCGCGTCTCGATCGCCTACCTCTCGGAGATCGAGCGCGGGCGCAAGGAGCCGTCGTCGGAGGTCCTGATGGCCGTGTGCCACGCGCTCGGGATGCGCCTGGCCGACCTGCTCACCGAGGCGGCCGACGAGCTGCACGCCGCCGAGCTGCGGCGCACCCGCCGTCCGGTGCCCGCGAGCGCACGACCTGCCGGGGCACGTCCCGCCGCACGAC